>DAOVKH010000101.1 GCA_030631875.1 Deltaproteobacteria bacterium
CGATTCATCAATGACCTTTACTACCTCGCCCTCAAAGCTCAATACCCCTTCGAGCGAACCCTTTAATTCTTCTATACTCTTAAAACCCATTGTAATAACCCCTCTCTATATGGAAAATTATAAATCTTTTTCGTCTTGCCGACGACTAAAGCCTCTTGCCATAATATAATGTGTATATGCTCTTAGGCGAGACCCCTATGTAATACAAAAAGAGTATAGCCCAATTCCTAAAGCTCGTATTAATTATGCCGAGCCTGTCCCACCGCCTCGGAGATACTCTAACCCTGTCATTTAAGATAAAAAATCTACCCCGTGGTTTGAGCCTCTTGATAAGGTCTACGTCTTCCATGATGGGCAATCCTCTATAGCCGCCCAGCTCAAAGAAGACCTTTGAGCTTACGAATATTGCCTGGTCTCCGTATATGAGTCCGAGCTTTCTTACACGAAAGGCAACTAAACGCTCAAGGTATCGATACTCGCGCTTCTTTGAGTTGACCGTAAAGGTAAATGCTCCGCCAACGGCACCTTCGGTCTCCATCACGGAACGAACCTTCTTGGACCATCCCCGCTTGAGGCGCGCATCTACGTGGAGGAAGAGCAAGACCTCACCGGTTGCGTGCTCTGAGCCTGCGTCCATCTGAAGCCCTCTGCCCGGCAGGGAGGTTACGACCTTTGCCCCAAGGGCCTCTACCTCTTCAAATAACTCCACTTCTCCGTCAACTCGGCTTCGCCCTACCACATCGGCCTTTACTACTATGACCTCTACGCCATCTTCCCTTGCCGACTCTACGGCTCCCTTAAGGAACTTACCGTCCCAAAGTGTCGGGATTATGACAGATATCTTCAACACGCCGACTCTCCTGCAAGGCTGATACTAAAGGCCGTTTGCCTCGTCCTTAAGCTCTCTACCCATAAGCTCCTTAACGGCCGTCGCGGGCGTTTTACCTTCATAGAGTATGGCGCAGACCTCTTCTACTATCGGCATCTCAATATTATTTTCGCGTGCTATATCCAATAGCGGCCTTGATGTCTTAACGCCCTCGGCGACCATCTTCATGCTTGCTATTATATCGTTGAGTTTTTCGCCCTTACCTATGCGCGTGCCTACTGTGTAGTTTCTCGAAAGCGCGTCGGTGCAGGTGAGGACTAAATCCCCCATACCGGAGAGGCCGTAGAATGTAGATTCCTTTGCGCCGAGTGCCACGCCGAGGCGTGCTATCTCATGAAGCCCGCGCGTAATTAGTGCGGCTCGCGCATTAGCACCAAGGGCTAATCCATCTGAGATACCCGAGGCCAAAGCTATCACGTTCTTTAGTATACCGCCAAGCTCTACACCGATAGGATCGGTATTCGTATAGACTCGAAAGGTAGGAGTTGAAAAGTACTCCTGCACCGTAGCGGCATTCTCGCTCTTATGTGCCGCAACGCAGACGGCCGCCGGAAGATCTCGGCTAACCTCCTTTGCGAATGTAGGCCCCGATAGAGCGACTACATTGTCATGTAAGTACGGTGGCAATACGTCTCTTAATATGGCGCATGACGTTAGGCGCGTTCCTTCTTCTATCCCCTTTGAGACGTTGACTATCAGAGCGTCCTTCTCTATGAACTCCGCCGCCTCTTTAAATACTCCGCGTATGCCGTGCGACGGCACACTGCATAGCACAAGCTCGGCACCCTTTAGAGCCTCGGCCAAAGACCTCTCGGCACTTAGCGTATCCGGCAATCTAACACCCGGCAGAAAAAATGTATTCTCACGCTCCGAATCTATGGCATCGGCAAGCTCGGCCTCGCGCACCCAGAGGCTTACGCTATAGCCCTTATTACCAAGGAGGGCGGCGAGGGTCGTACCCCAACTGCCCGCCCCTATTACAGCTATTTTTTTATCGGCTGTAGACATATTCCCTCTACCTTCTTCGCTTCTTCTTAAGTCTCGGACCTTTTTCAATTCTCTCTTCAGTAGCCTCTATGCGTATCTTCAAGAGCTCCTGGTTCGGGTACTCACCCATTAGCTCCTTAAATATCTTCAGAGCCTCCTTTAAACTTCCACGCTCCTGAAGAGCCGTCCCCTTTGAGAACTTTGCCTCTACATAGAGCGGATTGTCTGTGAAGTTTCCAATGACCACGTCATAGCCTTTGATGGCATCGTCGAGACGCCCTTCGAGGTAATAGGTGGTGGCTATCTGAAAGTAGGTCTTAGGGATGAAGTCCTTTGAAGGCTCAAGCTTAAGCAGTTCTTCAAATTCTATCCGTGCCTGATCAAAGTCATTACGCTTAACGTACTTCATGGCTATTTCATAGTGGTAGCCGCTACGTTTGGCACGAGGGCCGTTCTCTATAAGCCAGGCATACTCGGCTATGGCAAGACGATCTTCATCCATCGAAGAGTGTATAACGGCAAGGTCTTCGCGCGCTAAGAATACCTGCTCACTCGCAGGGTATAGGTCAAGGAGTGTGGCATAAGAATCCATAGCGCTTTGCTTATCGCCTAACATATTCTTGTATACGTAGGCCTTCTTGTATATACTCTCCGGCGCAAGCGAACTCTCCGGATGTAGAGCGACAAATTCCGCATATAGCTCTACGGCCTTCTTATATTCGCCGCGGCTCAAGGCACTCTCGGCGCGCTCAAAGTCGGCTCGGCCTTCCGAGCCCGAGCCGCACCCGACCGCGACGGCCATAACGACCGCCAAAAAAATAAAGCTTCCTGCCGTCCCACTCAATATACCCGTAAAGCGCTTCACGGCCTCTTAACTCTCGCTACCAATATCGTCAGGCGAGTCTTCTTCCGATTCGGCCTTCTCGGCTATTGGGGCGATACCGGCGATTATCTCGTCCTCTTTAACGCCCATAACCTTAACCCCCTGAGTGCTCCTGCCTATGACCGATACGTCGCCCATGGATATCCTTATAATCTTACCATGCGTGGTCGTTATCATTATCTCGTCATTATCGGTGACGATAGCCATGCCGGCCACCGGACCGTTCTTATCTGTTACCTTGATATTTATAAGCCCACTTCCGCCGCGCGACTGCATGCGATAATCCGAGAGCTTCGTCCGCTTACCGTAACCCTTCTCGGTTACTGTAAGTATTGTCGTCTCGCCCTTTATGGCCTCCATAGATACGACTGCGTCACCCTTGGCGAGCTTTATGCCTCTGACACCTCGCGTCTGACGTCCCATCTCACGCACGTCGGTCTCATTAAAGTGTATCGCCTTACCGTCTCTTGTACCGAGGAATATCGCACCATTACCGTCCGTTAAACGGGCACTTATGAGGCTGTCGCCCGCATCGAGGTTTACGCCTATCAACCCTCCGGCACGGATATTGGCAAAGCACATGAGGTCCGTCTTCTTGACTATTCCGGCACTCGTGCCCATGATGATATAAGAACCACTCTCGAACTCCCTGACCGGCAGGAAGGCCGTTATCTTTTCATCCTGAGCAATATTTAAGATATTAACGATAGCCTTACCCTTAGCCGCCGTTCCGGCCTGAGGTATGTCGTAGACCTTCAGCGAATATATCTTCCCCCTGTCGGTAAAGAATAGGATATGGCTATGAGTTGAAGCGACAAAGAGGCTCGAAACGAAGTCCTCCTCACGCGTAGTCATTCCCTTTCGGCCCTTACCGCCACGCTTCTGAATGCGGAAGAGGCTCGTCGGGTTTCTCTTTATGTAACCCTTATGAGATATCGTAACGACCATATCTTCTTCAACCACTATATCCTCCATAGTGATATCTTCGGCCTTGCCGACAATCTCGGTTCTTCGCTCGTCGCCGTACTTGTCCTTAAGCTCTTTAAGCTCGTCGACTATAAGAGCCATCAAGAGTTGGGTGCTGGCGAGAATCTCTTCCAAACCTTTTATAACCTTCTTTATCTCTTCATATTCATTATCGAGCTTATCACGCTCAAGGGCCGTAAGCCTCTGGAGCTTCATATCGAGTATGGCCTGAGCCTGAATAACCGAGAACTTAAAGGCCTTTATCAACGCCTCTTTTGCCTCGGCAGGCCCCTTTGAGGCACGTATGAGCTTTATGACCTTATCGAGGCTGTCTATGGCAATCTTAAGGCCTTCCAGTATATGGGCGCGCGCGCGAGCCTTACGAAGATCAAATACGAGACGCCTCGTTACGACCTCGCGCCTAAAGCGAACGAACTCATTTAAGAGCTTCGAGAGGTTCATGACCTTTGGCTGACCGTCTATTATGGCCAGGTTTATTATGCCGAAGGAACTCTTCATCTGCGTGTGGAGGTAGAGGTTGTTGAGTACGACCTCGGCCACTTCGTCACGCTTAAGCTCTACTACTATGCGCATGCCGTCCCTGTCGGACTCATCCCTGATATCCGATATACCGTCTACCTTCTTATCCCTTACGAGCGAGGCAATCTTCTCTATGAGCCTTGCCTTATTTACCATATACGGTATCTCGGTTACGACGATACTCTGGCGATTGGTTCTGGGGTGCTTTTCAATTGTCGCGCGTGCGCGCATCTGCACTACACCGCGTCCTGTCTTGTAGGCGTTAACTATGCCCTCGGAGCCGTATATAAAACCTGCCGTGGGGAAGTCCGGCCCCGGTATGAACTTCATCAGCTCGGCTATCGTAGCGTCGGGCTTATTGATTATAAATATGAGCGCGTCTATGACCTCAGCTAAATTGTGCGGAGGCATATTGGTTGCCATACCTACGGCAATACCCGAAGCTCCGTTTACGAGGAGGTTCGGGAAGGCCGCAGGAAGTACCTTCGGCTCTTTTAGGGATTCATCGTAGTTGGGGGAAAAGTCAACGGTCTCTTTTTCGAGGTCGTCTATGAGTGCGCCCGTCAGGCGTTTGGTGCGTACCTCGGTATAACGCATAGCCGCGGCCGAATCACCGTCAATACTACCGAAGTTACCCTGACCGTCTATGAGCGGGTAACGCAGAGAAAAGTCCTGAACCATTCTCGTTATGGCATCGTATACGGCAGAGTCTCCATGCGGATGATACTTACCTATAACGTCTCCGACCACACGGGCGGATTTCTTATAGGCCTTATTCCACTCTATGCCCATCTCGTGCATGGCGAATATGATGCGCCTGTGTACGGGCTTTAATCCGTCACGAACATCCGGCAAAGCACGCCCTATTATGACACTCATGGCATAGTCCATATAGGACTTCTGCATCTCGTCTTCTATGGCAACCGGTATAGCTACCGAAGTATAATCCTGAACCATACTATAAACAAACCTCCCTTGGCCTTAAATATATGTCACTATTCAAATACAACTAATTTTATCAATACTTTATAGTATTAAGGATTGAGAGCCCTGTCAAGGTTATTAGTGCCTAGCGAGGGTAAAGAAAAGAAAAGAGAGGGACAACCTTACGGATTATAATAGTCTTATTTTACAGGTACTTACGATATCGCAGAAGTAGCCCCTATAAGCTCACGGCGATAGACTGCTAAATTTCCTTTAAAATACCCTGCATTTTTGGTAAGTTAATCTGATTCCCTCTTGAATTATCAAGATATTAAAGAAAGAAGCTCGGAGAAAGTATATGGCAAAAGACCTTTTAATAGAACTCGGATCAGAGGAACTTCCAGCAGGCTTTGTGAAAGCGGCCTCAGCCTCTCTTAGGGAAAACCTCTTGGCGGAGTTCACGCTCGCCGACCTTACATACAAATCCACACGCCTGCTTGGCACGCCAAGACGCACAACGGTCATAGTGGAAGGCTTGAGTGAAGGCCAAAAAGATAAGGTAGTGGAGGTGCGGGGGCCGGCACTGAGTGTCGCCTACGACAATGACACCAAAGAACCAACAAAGGCTCTACTTGGATTCTGCAAATCCCAGGGCGTAGACGCAAAAGACCTTAAGACCATTAAAGATGGCAAGCGTGAGTACGTCCTCGCCATAAAAGAGGTGAAGGGAGAAGCAACGACAGCACTTCTGCCAGATATAATAAAGAAGGCAATATCGAAGATAAACTTCAAAAAAACTATGCGCTGGGGCGAAAGAGATATGCGCTTCGCGCGCCCACTGCACTGGATACTCGCGCTCTTTGGAGACCTGCCCGTAAAGCTTACCTACGGACACATCGATTCGGGCAATACCACGCGCGGTCATCGCTTCATGGCTTCAAAAGACCCCATTGAGATAACCAACGCCGGCGAATACGAGACAAAATTAAAAGAAGCCTACGTCATAGTCGACCCCGAAAAGCGCCGTAAGATAATATCCGATGGAATAAAGAAGGCCGCCGAAGAGGCAGGAGGAAGTCTCCTTGCCGATAAGGCCCTTACAGATGAGGTGACAAACCTTGTAGAATACCCAATAGTCATTCGAGGTGGCTTCGATGAAGAGTTCTTAGAGCTCCCGTGCGACGTTATAGTCGACGCAATGCGCTCACATCAGCGTTACTTCTCTGTCATATCTAAGGACGGAGGGTTAAAGCCGTCCTTCATAACCATTGCCAATACCGAGGTTCACGACGAGGCCGTCGTGCGTAAAGGCAATGAGCGCGTGCTGAAGGCACGCCTAAGTGACGCG
>DAOVKH010000133.1 GCA_030631875.1 Deltaproteobacteria bacterium
ATATATAGAGCAGAACAAAGCAGGTGGACTTTTATCGCGCCGCCCATTCCAGCCGCAAATAAAAAGTTAATGATATAAAGGCTTTGTTATAGTAAGATGAAAATTAAAATTATGCCAAGAATAATAACAACATACATCTTCAAAGAAATGCTGGGCCCCTTTCTGCTGACCATAGGCATACTCACGGTCACGGTACTCTTAGGTAAGGTCGTCAACTTGGTAGAGCTGATGCTGACCCACGGCATCGGACTTAAGGATGTGCTTACATTTATCGTCTCCATGGTACCTGCCTTCATGGTATATACGCTCCCCGGGGCATTCCTCGTTAGCGTACTTATCGCTACGGCGCGCATGAGCAGTGATAGCGAGATTATAGCAATGAAGGCCTCGGGCATAGGGCTGGCTTCTATAGTGAGGCCGGTCATAGTCTTGGCTGTAATTACAGTCGCGCTGACACTGGCCGTAACCCTATACATGAAGCCATGGGGAAAGAATACGTTAAAGGAACTCCTCTTCAATGTGGCGACGAAGAGTGCCGCGGCAACACTTACGGAAAAACAATTCTACGACCGCTTCGACGGTACGACACTATATGTAGATCAGGTCAAGCCCGAAGTGGAGAACTCGCTCAAACGGATATTCATATCGAATGAAGCTGATGGCAAAGACCCTGTCATAATATTCGCCAAAGAGGGCGGCTTTGCTCCAAGCTCAGGCGCAGAGGGACGCTCCATCGGCATACAGCTCGAAGACGGTGCTATACACCAACGATCAAGCAAGGATAACTCCTACCATAAGGTAGCCTTCTCGACATACCGCTTCAGGCTCGACTTGGAGGGGGCAGGCTCGAATAATACAGCAAACAAAAGAAAGCGTGGCATGAGAGAACTATATCCGAGCGAATATATAACGAGACTCAATGAACTGAAGGCCTCAGGGCGCACCGTATATTCTTATGAGATAGATTGGCAAAAGAAGTTCTCTCAACCATTCTCGGTCTTCGTCTTTGCGCTCTTGGCTCTGCCGCTCGGCATGCAGAAGGTACGCTCGGCGCGCATGACGGGCTTTGGCCTTTCCATAGGCGTAATACTCGTATATTACCTCATAGACAATACGCTCGAAGCTCTGGGAGATAACGGATACATCCACCACATAACGGCCGCCTGGGGGGCGAACGTCATACTCGGCGTGCTCGGCATATATATATTCTACATGGCCGCCAAGGAGCGACCTGTCATTAGGGTCTCTGCGATAGAAGACCTTGCAAAGTACATCTTACACAAGCTAAAACGGCTAATAGGCAAGAGATAATGAAGATACTTCAACGCTACATAACATTTGAATTTATAAAGATACTCCTCTTGACCACGGCATCTCTGCTGCTGCTTCTCTTCATAGTGGAGATCGTTGAGAAGGTAGACGACCTGATGGAGCATGGCGTACCGTTCATGACGGGTCTCTACTACTTTCTCTATAAATTGCCCGCCCTCTTGGCGCAGATATCCCCTATGGCGGTACTCTTAGCAACACTCTTGTCCATAAATGTCCTGAACAGACACAACGAGATAACGGCGATAAAGGCAGGCGGTATAGGCATAGGCCGATTCATAGCGCCCTTGCTCATCTGTGGAGTCGTCATAAGCGGAGCCGTAATACTCCTGAACGAATCTATAACGCCGCACACGGAACGTAACATACGCACAATAGAGGCACGTTACTTAAACGGCGACGGCACACACTTCGGCAAGAACGGGCTATGGCTAAAGACCCCCTCTGCCGTAATAAATATTCGCTCGCTCGACATAACCGACTTAGAAGACGCCGAGCTTAACGGCATCCGCATATACCACACCGACGACGACTTCCAACTCGTAAAAGAGACGATGGCCACAAGCGCGCGCTGGGTGGATAATCGTTGGCAGGCAGAGGGCGTGACCATCCGCGAGAGCCTGGCAAACGGAGCCATAAAGACGACACACCCAAAGGACTATACGCTCGAGGAACTTAAATCACCCGAAGAACTCACAGGAGGCACACCGGGCTTCGAGTCAATGAACTTCACAGAGCTTAGAGGATATATAAAGAAGCTTGAGGCCGACGGCTTTGATACCGCACGCCACAGAACGGAGCTCTACAGTAAGCTCAGCTTCCCGCTCGTAAATCTGATAATGATACTCGTAGCCGTGCCATTTGCGCTTAAGAGTGGCAGAAACACCTCCATATCCGGAGGTGTAGCGATGAGCGTTGTTATAGGGTTTAGCTACTGGATAATCTTCGCAATAACGAAGTCCATAGGGGCAAGCGGAGCCGTCGCACCGATTGTCGGCGCGGTATTCCCGAACGTCCTCTTTATAGCTATTGGGGTTTTGATGTTTAGTTATGTGAGGGAGTAGAGGGTCGGCTTCGAGAAAGGCGCAACTGCTGTGTTATGCTTCAAGCTCAGTCGCTTAACGTAGATAAAACTACGCCGCGCTCCTAACCTTTCGCATGCCTTGCATTTGCACCTTTCTCTTTGCCTATACTTATATGGTTGTTACTCTGAATTTGTTTCAGGATTTGGTGGCACAGCCTACCCTACACGGCTAACCCAACCTACCGGGCTCCATGAGAAATTTATAGAATTCCACGCTTGAATATCCCTCAGAACCTATCGAGAATTCAGGTCGAGGGAATATCCTCACATCTATCACGCCTAACTTCCTATTTAGCATAATTCCATAAAATGCCTTCCTTCCATCTAACATGCTTATTAATATATATAAAAGCTCCCTCTCATCATCCCCCGCGCCATCAAACCTCTCGTATGAAATCTTTCTCATACTGTCCATAAATCCGATAATTTCCTTACCCTCATGTGTTTTGTATACCACCGGCAACTTTTCCAACTCCTCAGGGGGCAACCACGGCCAATTCGGTTCATATACTGATTGATAGATATATATCGAAGAAAACTTATAGGCTGCTATGGTATCGTCTTGAGTAATCATCAAATCTTCCGAAAGCTCATAATCATACGGAGACTCGGGCAGGTGAAAAGTAGCCCAATATAGGAATACCAACACTCCTATAAGTACAATACTCTTTAGAATAACTTTTACTCTTTTACTCATCCCATACTCCGCTTAAACTTATACTCTCTGAACCATTGATGTATATCCTATATGGACGGGCTTTTTCACCTCCGGTTATTCTTCCAAGAGTTGTAGCTAATTCTCCCCAAAAACCTCTATGTGTTGACGGCCTAAAATCATACGGGTCATACCCAAGAGCAGACTTATATGTTCCCTTAAAAGACCACGCTTGACCATTGGAGGTAAGCTTCCCTTCCACGAGCATAGTATGATAACCTATTACCATTGATTTAGTATTGTAAGGAACTTCGGTGCTGATTTTGAAGACACCTTTCCCACGATGATATGGCGCAATGACCTTCAGAAAGTTCTCATGCTCCCCGGGAGCAAACCGTGACATATCCAAGAACTCCAGTTTGATATTCAGCGGGGTTTTAGAGCCTTCCATATAATGATGGCGAGCTTCTTCAAAAGTTATCATTCTCTCTCCGTTCTTATAATCTTCATCAATAGCATCATAATCGTATAAACTTATACCACCATATTTTATTCTATCAGCATCACTCTCCCCCTCCTCTTCGGCGATTTTCACCGTGACTTTGATCTCTTTATTATCTTTGTCAATAACGCCGATCTTCTTGCCGTCAAGGCATACATCTAAACACAACTTGCCTCTGCTATCGAAGCCCGGAATGAACTCCAGATTCTCTTCCATTTCATCCATATCTTGATATACCCTCACCATAGTAGACCTCCTTTTATTTTATCAAGGACCTTTATCGGTCTCTGAAGAAGGTATCAATACTTTTGCCTTCTACTCTATGGTGTTTTATTTCTACCCCAAAATCCGCACTCCGTTGTTCTTTAAGGGAAAATCGGCTTGAATTATTCTGCCTTTCAAGAGAATTACAGGGCTTTACTTCCTACTTATACTACTAAGTACACAGATTTTTCAATAAAAAGTGATGACTCAGAAGGCAAGATTGGATGAAAGATAGAAGATAAAAGAACATCCTGAAATAAATTCAGGATGACAAATGTGGAGGTAGTCGCCCACAAGGCCGTTCGTGAGCCACTTTCGATAGCCTCAGGGCGAACGGTGGGGTATTGTTCTCTTTCACCACTTACGGCAAAGAGAAAAGTTCATAGGCAAGGAGTACGAAATATTGCGAGCGAGTCGTACTTTTAGGTACGTCGAGCGAGCTAATATAGAGTACGACAACGCATATGGGCTTCTCTCGCGCCGCTCAAAAAGAGTACGGAGACTTATCGCGCCGCTATTTGGCTATCTTGATAGAAGCGACAATCTCGGCAAATTCTTTCTCCGACATATCAGCCCCGGACTGTGGTCCCGATGCACCTACCATAAAGGCAAAGGCGCCGCGCTTTATAAACCACAACCTTGACGTAGTCTTGAACTCACGCCCTTCGGGGTTCTTGACCGTATAGGAGGCCTTCATATAGGCCCCTTTAAAACCGTCAACCTCGACTTCCTTTATACCATCTACCAAAGTGAAGTCCTCGGCCATACTCTTGACCATACCCATTGTCTGCGAAAGTATCTCCGTTGCCGACATATCCTTGGCCGCTCCAAGCGGGCTGAATGTAACCTGAACGCTCGGATTCAGGTCGGCGTGAGGCTCAGGGTACTTTGTCATTACAACGAGCGGCATTCTGGCACGCGTCTTTATAAGCTCTTCTAAGTCCTTATCATCGAGCCTTATATTAGCCCTTGCCTCGGCCACCTCATCCATCGACATATATACCCAGCCATCGGGCTTTACGATTTCAAAACCTACGGTGGGGCTATTGAAGTTATTG
>DAOVKH010000103.1 GCA_030631875.1 Deltaproteobacteria bacterium
CCACGCGCGAATTCTTTATTCGTCTTATCGTCAGCTAAGGCGTGGCAATGAACAACCTCGCCTGCCTTGAAGACCCCTTCTACGCCGACGATACCTGAGGGCAAGAGCGATTTGTTATCTTCCGTAACGGCCTTCATCGCACCGGCGTCTACTATGATACGCCCGCTCGTCCTTGCCGAGTAGGCTATCCAATGCTTCTTGCTCGTCAGGCGGTCTTCTTTGGGGTAGATGAAAGTACCGGCTATTTTTCCGCCTGAGATAATAGCATCTTCGACATTCTTACCAAGCCCATTTGCTATAATAGTCGCCGCACCGAAGTGCGCGGCTGTACCAGCAGAACTAACCTTTGAGGACATACCACCCGTACCATGCAGGCTTGCTCCACTACAACCATCAAAGCTACTCTTAAAAGAATCGATGTCTTCTATCTCAAGTATAATGTTCGCATCATCGTTCTTCCACGGATCTTTATCGTGTATACCACTCACATCGGTATAGATCACCAAAAGATCTGCACCTATTAAGTTAACGACAAGTGCCGAAAGGTTGTCGTTATCGCCGAACTTAAGCTCTTCGACCGCAACAGTGTCGTTCTCATTTATGATGGGCACAACGCCAAGCTCGAATAACCTATTAAGCGTATTGCGTGCGTTATTAAAGCTCTCTCTACTACCGAGGTCTCCGTGAGTAAGCAAGACCTGCGCCACCTTTTGGTTTTGCTTCGCGAATGCCGCTTCGTACTTATTCATAAGTACGGTCTGACCTATGGCGGCCAGAGCCTGACGTTCGGGTATCGTCGAGGGACGCTCCGTAATTCCAAGCTTCTCCATGCCCATGGCAATTGCGCCTGATGTTACGAGGACGACCTCTTTACCGGCGCGCGTAAAGGCATCGACCTTAATGGCGATAGAGTCGAAGTCACCTTTAGCGATAACAGCACTTCCGACCTTTACGACAACACGCCGTGCGTTATTTATTATATGTTTTCTGGTATTACTCTTCATCTTCCTTTGCCTTTGTTACTTCCCCGCCTACGTAGTTAACGAGGTCTTTTAGTCCCGCCCCTGTTACCGACGATATCTTAAACACCTTTATACCCTGAGCGGTGAAGTAGGTCAACAGATCCGATAGCCTCTCGACCTCTTCGGGGTCGTCTATGACCGCATCCATCTTGCTGAAGACGACCACCTCCGAACGCTCGGCAAGCTCAGGATTAAACTCCTTAAGCTCATTTTTTATAACCTTATAATCTTCGAGCGGCTCGCCCATACGCCCGCTCGAAACATCTAACATATGTATAAATATGCTCGTACGCTCGATGTGCTTTAGAAACCTTATACCAAGGCCTTTACCCGTGTGCGCGCCTTCGACGAGCCCCGGAATGTCGGCTATAACAAAACCGCCGAAGTCTCCGAACTCGACTACACCGAGGTGTGGCTTAAGTGTCGTAAAAGGGTAGTCCGCGACCTTTGGCTTTGCCGCCGATATGCTCGATATGAGCGTCGATTTTCCGGCATTCGGGAAGCCTATTATACCGACGTCGGCAAGGAGTTTTAATTCAAGTTTGAGCTTTCGTTCTTCGCCAATCTCTCCGGGCTGAGCATGGCGCGGTGCCTGATTGGTGGCCGTTGCGAAACGCGCATTCCCCCTGCCCCCCCTGCCTCCTGCCATGGCAATGTACTCGACACCGTCTTTTGTCAGATCCCCTAAGAGCTCGCCCGTATCGCCGTCGGTTATAATCGTGCCGACAGGAATCCTTATAAATATATCCTCACCCTGCTTACCGTGGCAATCGCTCGTTTGGCCGTGCGTACCCATACCGCCCTTGTATATGCGCTTATAGCGCAGATCTATCAAGCTCGTTATGCGCTCCTCGGCTAAGAAGACGACATTACCGCCCCTACCGCCGTCGCCGCCATTTGGGCCGCCACGTGGAACGAATTTTTCCCTACGGAAGCTCACGCAACCTCTGCCGCCGTCGCCGCCCTTTACCGTTATCTCTACCTCATCTATAAAGTTCATATCATTATCCCTATTAAAAGAAAAAGGGCGAAAAGAATTTTATAAAAACTCCTTTCGCCCTTAAAAGCCAATTTTCAAAATGGTCGCATAATCTTTTCAGAGTCTTCGGAAGGCTGATGTAACCGCAAATAGTTGCGTCTTTCCGCCCCCTTTTACGCCCAGCTTTATACCCAACCGTCCGAGACGACCATCGGCCCAAGAGCCTATATTGGAAGTATATTAGCGACCTTCTTACCGGCCTTATCCGTAAACTTAACAACGCCGTCAATCTTGGCGAATATAGTATAGTCCTTGCCGAGTCCAACGCCCATGCCGGGGTGGATCTTCGTGCCGACCTGCCTTACTATTATCGAACCTGCCGTAACGGTCTCACCACCATAACGCTTTACGCCGCGTCTTTGTCCGTTACTGTCTCTGCCGTTTCGTGAACTACCGCCGGCCTTTTTGTGTGCCATCTGTAGAGTCCTCCCCTAAGCCTTAATATCTTTTACAATGAGGGCGGTGAAGTCTTGTCTGTGCCCCTGCTTTTTGGTATATCCCTTGCGTCGCTTCTTCTTGAAGACGACTATCTTCTTGCCTCTATCCTGTTCGGTTATCTCGCAAAGAATGCTCGCACCGTCTACCAACGGAGTACCGACCTTAAGGTCTTTACCCTCGCCGACCGCAACGACATCCTTGAGCTCAACCGTAGCGCCTACTTCGCCTAAGAGTTTTTCGACCCTGAAGCTATCGCCTTTAGAAACCGTATATTGTTTACCGCCTGTCTTCACAACCGCATACATCTTAAGTGCCCCTCTCTTCCATGGAAAGTGAATATATAATGATATGTTATTTTCTATGGCCTTGTCAAGTATTTTCCTTGAAGTAAGCCCTCAATTCCTCTGCCGAGGCCTCTAAATGCTCCGGTATTACCTTTGTTTCGTTTAAAACAGGCATAAAGTTCGTATCCCCGTTCCACCTGGGGACTATATGCCAATGCAGGTGGTCGGCTATGCCGGCTCCTGCCGAAGCACCTAAGTTCATTCCGATATTAAAGCCGTCGGGGTTGTAGGTCTTCTTGAGTGCCTCTATTGAAAGGTTAATGAGGCTCTGCATGTCGATAGATACTTCCCGTGGAAGACCCTCTAAGGCCGATTCGTGCAAGTTCGGAGCTATAAGGATATGACCGTTGCTGTAGGGGTATCTATTTAGGAGAAGTACTGAGTCTTTGCTTCTATGGAGGACAAGGTCGTCATCTCGAAGTACGTCCTTGCTTGCGTCACCCTTTATGCTATCCTTTGTGCTACCGGCCCCTGTTACGCCCTTTGCGGCGTCTGGCCCCTTAGCGGCCTTACAGAAGACGCATCCCGACTCCTTCTCGCCTTGAATGTAGGCTACCCGCCAGGGTGTCCAGAGTTGCTTCAATCTTCTGAGTGCGGCTTGGCTCCGGCGTCGACCCTCTCCTTAAGCTCTTTGCCTGCCTTAAAGAAAGGAACTCTCTTGGACTCCACCTCTATGCCCTCGCCCGACTTGGGGTTACGCCCCTTGCGTGCGTTACGATCCTTGACCTTAAAACTTCCAAAGCCTCTTATCTCTATCTTTTCACCTCTGCCGAGGCTCTCAGTAATGCTCTTGAAGAGAGTCGACACTATTACCTCGACATCTCTCTTGGTAAAGTTAGATGCCTTTGAGGTTACCTCATCGATAAGTTCACTGCGTGTCATCTTACCTACCTCCTTAAAGACTTACGGCTACTCAGATTCAACGGTGGAAGATTCTGTCTCGTCTTCGACCTTATCATTATTATCAGCTTCAGGACTATCACCTTCAGGACTCTCGGCTGCGGCCTCTGAAGACGACTCAACAATACACCGTATACTGAGCCCTATCTTCTTATCATCGGGGTTTACGTTGAGTATTTCTACCTCAACAAGGTCGCCGACCTCAATCGTACCACCGCTATCCAAACCTCTATTGAGCTCCGAGACATGAACCAGCCCTTCGAGCCCCTCTTCAAGCTCTACAAAGGCACCAAAGTCCGCAATGCTCGTAACACGCCCTTCAACTATACCACCGGGGCGGTAACGCTCTTCAACATCCTTCCAGGGATCCTTCTCCAGAAGTTTTGTCGATAGCGAAAACCTTTGGGAGTTCTTATCGATATTAAGGACTACGGCCTCGACCTCTTGGCCCTTCTTAAAGAGCTCGGATGGGTGCTTTAGCTTTGTCCACGACATATCCGATATATGAACAAGCCCGTCTATCCCCTCTTCGACACCTACGAAGATACCGAAGTCAGTTATATTCTTTATTAATCCCTTGACCTTAGTTCCGTTCGGATACCTGTCGGCAAGTCCGTTCCACGGGTTATCCTCGACCTGCTTAAGCCCAAGAGAGATACGTCTGGCAGGAACATTCAGATCCAAGACCATGACATCTACCGTGTCGCCTTGCTTAAGCTTCTGCGAAGGGTGCTTTATCTTTGTCCAAGACATCTCGGATATATGAACAAGCCCCTCAAGGCCCTGCTCTATCTCTACAAAAGCACCGTAATCGGTGATATTTACGACATTACCGGAGACCTTCGTCCCGATAGCATACTTTTCGGTAGCATCCTGCCACGGATCGGGCTTGGTCTGCTTATAACCGAGAGATATTTTACCTTCTTCTTTATCGAACTTTAATACCTTAACCTCTATCTCTTCATCAATATCGAGTACCTGCGACGGGTGGCTGACCTTGCCCCAAGACAGATCGCTCAGGTGAACGAGTCCGTCTATACCGCCCAAGTCAACAAAGGCCCCGTAATCGGTGATATTCTTAACAATACCCTTGACGATAGAACCTTCTTCTATGTTCTCGAGTGTTTCTTTCTTCAAGATTTCACGTTCGCCCTCAAGTATCACGCGCCTTGAGACGATTACGTTATTCTTCTTCCTGTTATACTTTATGACCTTGAGAGTTATCCCAGTGCCTATAAGGGCGTCCGGCGATCGAACGGGCTTAAGGTCTACCTGAGAGTTCGGAAGAAAGGCGATAACACCGCCTATATCTACATGAAACCCGCCATTGACCCTCTTGACTATCGTGCCGTCTATAGTACCGTCGGCCTCATATATGACGACCAGCTCATCCCAGACCTTTCTCTGGTCGGCCTTTGCCTTGGATAAGACAATATGCCCCGTGTCATCTTCCCAACGTTCGAGAAGAACCGAGACTTCTTCGCCTGCCTCTACAGAT
Source organism: Deltaproteobacteria bacterium (assembly GCA_030631875.1). Classification (GTDB taxonomy): domain Bacteria; phylum Desulfobacterota; class GWC2-55-46; order GWC2-55-46; family DRQE01; genus DAOVKH01. The sequence goes on from DAOVKH010000103.1 coordinate 5,242, forward strand.
ACGATTCCATCAGCATCGGCAAATTCTCTAATAGGAATAACACCTTCGGACTTACATCCTATATCTATTACAACCGAGTCACTCGTAACCTTGACGATAAAACCCTTTACGAGCTCTCCTTCCTGCATCTGTTTGAGGCTCTCTTCATACATCTGCTCAAACTCTGTCTTGAAGCCGTCTTCTACCGGTTGAATTTTATCTACTCCATCCATGCGCAGTCGCGCTCCTTAAAAAATTTTAATTTTTAAGTCCGTAATATAACACAGCTCTCTTGCGAGTGCAAGTATTTAATTTACCTTGGCTTTTAGAATTCTTCGGCAAAGAAAACCCCTTACCGGTGCTTAAGCCAGCCCTTCGCCAATCTCTTTGAGCCTGGCTATTACCTCGGTAATTATCCACTCCGGCGTTGAGGCTCCGGCCGTAACGCCAAGGCGCTCTACACCTTCGAGCCACGTAGGGTCTATCTCCGTAGCCACCTCTATGTGGTGGGTTCTCGGCTGAATAGAACTGCAGATATCTACCAAACGCCTTGTATTTGCACTGTTTTTCCCGCCGACGACTATCATGCAATCTACATCTTTCGATAGCTCAACGCTATCTTCCTGCCTAACGGAGGTCGCACTACAGATGGTATTACATATCTTCAGTTCTTCTGCGCGCGTGAGGCAAAAGTCCGTAATTTCATTTAACTTCTCCTCAGACTGTGTAGTCTGAGCAACGACACCTATCTTCTCGACCCTTGGCAGGTTCTTAAGCTCGTCGACAGATGCGGCGACTATTATATCCTTATTACCGTAACTTATGATACCTTGCACCTCCGGGTGATCCTTCTCGCCGACGACGACGACCAAGTAACCGTCATCTGTCAGCTCCTTTACGAGCTCGTGCGTCTTCTTGACGAATGGGCACGTTGCATCGACAATCTTAAGCCCCTTACTCTTGGCCGCGCCCAGCTCCTCGAGCTTAACGCCGTGCGAGCGTATTATAACCGTACCGCTATCCATATCCTCGATGGTCTTCCTTGGGCTTATATTTGACGAGACCTCGAGACTTTTAACGACCTGCGGGTTATGTATTATCGGGCCGAGCGTATATATGGGAGCGTCCTTTGTGTGCTCGCCGTCGGCGCAATCCGTAGCGATATTAATCGCCCTCTTTACGCCAAAGCAAAACCCCGCGCTCTTTGTTATTATTATCTCAATCATCGCCTCTTCCTAACCTCTTCTACAAGGGCTGTAATCTTACCTACCACCTCGTCTATCGTAAGCTC
>DAOVKH010000094.1 GCA_030631875.1 Deltaproteobacteria bacterium
ATAGCTCGACCGATATCGCTCTCACTCAGGTTGTTCGGAAACATCATGGGGCACGAAAAGATCACCATGGTACTATTACTTCTCGTACCATTTGCATACCCGCTCTTAGCCTTCTCGACGGTGCTTGGAGTCTTGGTCGTAGTCATACAGGCCTTCGTATTCGCACTGCTTACGATGGCATATCTCGGTGGCTCATTAGAGGAAGCTCATTAATAGAGAAAATTTACTTGACTTTACCTGGGCAAAGCGTTAATCTTTGTCCTTTAAAATGTAGGAGGGGGACGTAAATGAGAATAAGTAAATTGGTAAGAAAGATGGTTCTTGGTATCGCAGGCTTCGTAGCCGTAATCCTAACCTCTTCGGTTGCTTTCGCGGCTGAGGCGGCAGGAGAAGCATCGGGCGGAACTGATCCGATAGTCTTGGCCGCCATATTCCTAGGCGCCGGTCTTGGAATGGGTCTGGGAGCACTTGGTCCCGGCATCGGTCAGGGACACGCCGTTAAGGGTGCTTGCGAAGGTATGGCAAGAAACCCAAGTATGGCAGGTAAGCTTATGACCACCATGCTTCTTGGTCTCGCAATGATGGAGTCGCTCGCTATATACGCACTCGTCATAGCGTTGATCCTTCTCTTCGCAAACCCGTTTGTATAGTAACGGATAGCAAGAGATACTAAATCATTAGAACGAATTCAGGCGGTATGCGCAAAGGAAACTTCCTTTACACATACCGCTTTTCGTTTTCTCCCTACTCTTTCATATTGACAATACTTAAAAAACCTTATATAATATATACTTGCAAATTATAGAGTCTTCTTAAAGAAGATGGGCAATTATCAGAGCCGCAACTCGTGGCAAAGAGAATTGGTCGTATTCGAGACACGCAAAAGCTGAGGCGCGAATCGTACTTTTAAGTACGTTGAGCAACGAAGATTGATGCGTAACGAAGAAGACGGGCAATTATCAAAGCCACATAAGGAGAAGGTCTTGTCACTACCAATACTAACCGATTCACTCCAAAACTACATAGTAGAGATAAACCGCTTTGATCTTCTCACGAAGCCCGAAGAGCGTTCACTTGCGCTCAGGTGGCAGAATACGGGCGACGTAGAGGCAGCTCACAGCCTCGTTACATCCAACCTGCGCTTTGTCGTTAAGATAGCCCACGAGTATAAGAACTACGGGGCTTCTCTTAAAGATCTCATACAGGAAGGCAACATAGGCCTTATGTATGCCGTGAAAAAATTCGACCCCTCTAAGGGGGCAAGACTTATAACCTACGCCATGTGGTGGATACGCTCGCATATGCAGGAGTTCATAATGAAGAGTAAGGGTGCGGTCAAGCGCGGCGCGCGTGCTCTTAAGAAGGCACTCTTCTATAAGAAGGAACTCACTGCCGGAGAGCCCTCTGAAGGCTCAATGAACCACACAGAGAGCAACGTCATGGTCGAAGACCTCTCGCTCGATGCCCCGATAGGCGACGATGCCACGCATATGGATCGCCTATACGATACCTCGCCTACGCAGGAAGAGGCCGTCTCTAAAAAGCAAGAATCGAGCCTCGTTAAGGTAAGTGTCCAAAAGGCTCTGATGAAACTCAATACTCGTGAACGCTTCATCATGGAAGAACGCGTAATGAAGAAGACCCCTCTAACGCTCGAAGAGGTCGGCACGAAGCTCGGCGTTACAAGAGAGCGCGTTCGACAGATAGAAGGCGCGGCACTTAAGAAACTCAAGGCCTCCTTTACCTAAATGTGGCCGTAGCTTACCTGAATTAAGTGCCTTGCATTTCCCTACTCTCTTTAATATAAAACAGACCGCACGCAACTGCCCACCCACTCCACATTCAACGTTTTCCTCTTTACAGTAAAGTCCTAATAATGCTTTAATAATCAGGCTGCCGCTACACTTAAAGACATATACCAAAAACCGCTCTTATGCGCAAGGAGATAGCTTCTTTTGATGGAAGAGAGACCGACAGAGGCACGGATAAGCCTAAGCTCGCTTAAAGCAAACTACCATGCCATAGAGCGTGTAGTTGCGCCCACGACAAAGGTTATGTCTATAGTAAAGGCCAACGGGTACGGCCACGGCATCGTAGAGGCCTCCAGGGCGCTCAAAGAGGCAGGCACGCACCTCTTAGGTGTAGCATACATAGAAGAAGCCTTAGAGCTAAGGAGGAGCGGCATAGAGGGTTCTATCGTCGTCCTTGGCGGTATATACGAAGGGCAAGCCGCCTCTGCGGTAGAGGAAGGGCTCTCTATAGTCATCTCGGATATAGAATCCGCAAAGTCATTAAATGAAGCCGCACTCGCCAAAGGCACTGTGGCCAACGTACACGTCAAGGTAGACTCCGGTATGGGTCGCCTCGGCCTTCAGGCCGATGAGATTACTTCCTTCTTCAGCGAATTCAAGGGGCTTAATAACCTTAGGCTCGAAGGGCTGATGTCTCACTTCTCAGAGTCCGAATCTGAATCAAAGTCGTACTCTGTAGCACAGATAGAGAGATTTAAATCAGCTATAGACAATATCAGCTCAATGGGCTTTAAGGCCGAGTACGTACACATGGCAAATAGCGGCGGCATCTTTAATTACCCCAATAGCCGCTTTAATCTCATACGCCCCGGGCTGATGCTCTACGGCGTATACCCGAGCCCTGCCTTAAGGGAAAAGCTCACGCTCGCCCCTGTGATGGAGCTTAAGAGCCGTATAGAGAACCTCCGCGAGCGTCCAAAGGGCTTTAAGGTGGGCTACGGCTCTACCTTCACCACCAAGCGTGCGAGCAAGCTCGCGACCATCCCCATAGGCTACGGCGACGGCCTGCCATTTAGGCTCTCCGGTACAGATAAGGCTGCGGTAATAGTAGGCGGTAGGCTCGCGCCGATAGTCGGGCGCATCTGCATGGACCTTACCATGATAGACGTAACGGATGTTGCGGGCGTCTCTAACGGAGACGAGGTTGTCTTTATGGGTACGCAAGGGGAGCTTTCCATTACCGCCGAAGATATCGCCCGGTCGGTCGGCACTATCCCCTATGAGATACTTACCGCCGTAACGGAGCGGGTGAGAAGGATCTACGTATGAGTAGTTTCTTTGAAAAGATAGGAGCGAGCGCGCGAGCGGCCAATGAAAAGACCGGTTCCATAACCATCATGCTCGGTCAGGCTACTTACTTTTCACTCTTCCCTCCATATAAGCTAAGAAACATATTTAAGCAGATGGAATTTGTCGGCGTAAAGAGCCTCTTTGTCGTCATACTGACGGGAGCATTTACTGGCATGGTGCTTGCCATGCAGTCCCACCATGCCCTGCAGAACTTCGGCGCAGAGGTTATGGTCGGCCCGGCCGTAGCCCTTAGCATGACCAGAGAGCTTGGCCCTGTAATAAGTAGCCTTATGGTCGCCGGACGCGCGGGCAGTGCCATGGCAACAGAGCTCGGTACGATGCGTGTATCGGAGCAGATAGATGCCATCACGACGATGGGGCTTAATCCGGTTAAGTACCTTGTCGTACCACGCATCATAGCCGGCATATGTATGTTGCCTCTCCTTGTTATCATAGCGGACTTCTGCGGCATACTCGGCGGATACTTCGTTGCGACAAACCTCCTTGATATAAACGCCGGAGTATATATAAGCAGTACCATCGAACATATGGAGATGAGCGACATATTCAACGGGCTCTTAAAGGCGGTCGTCTTCGGGCTGATAATATCGCTAATGGGGGCTTTCCACGGCTTCTACGCCAAGGGCGGAGCCGAGGGTGTCGGGCGCGCGGCAACAGATGCCGTCGTAAGCGGCTGCGTATTGATACTGATATTCGATTATATCCTTACATCGATGATGTTTTGATTGCTATATATATCTCGCTAAAACTTGAAAGAACACCTTGAATTATGATAGAAATTAAGGGACTCAGTAAATCCTTCAACAGTAAGAAGGTTCTCGATGACGTAAACCTCTCTATCGAGCAGGGTAAGATTACCGTTATAATCGGCCGAAGCGGCGAAGGTAAGTCCGTACTCATTAAGCACATCATCGGACTCCTTAAGCCCAGTAGCGGTAAGATACTGATTGACGGTAAAGACATAACGAAGATAAACGGCAAGGACTTAAATAGAATGCGCAAACGCTTTGGTATGCTATTCCAAGGTGGCGCGCTCTTTGATTCGATGACGGTCGGCGAGAATGTCGCCTTCCCTCTCAAAGAACAGACAGACCTGCCAAGGGGTAAGATAAAGCAGATTGTACGTACAAAGCTCGAACGCGTCGGGCTTAAAGGCATAGAAGATATGATGCCCTCGGAGCTTAGCGGCGGTATGAAGAAAAGAGTTGGGCTTGCGCGTGCCATAGTTATGGATCCGGAGATAGTCATCTTCGACGAACCTACGACAGGGCTTGATCCTATAATGAGCGACTCCATAGGGGAGCTTATGTTGGAGACGCAACACGCCCTTGATACAACTTACGTCGCCATAACGCACGACATAAGCCTTACCTATAAGATAGCCGACCACGTCGCCATGCTCCACGAAGGGCGCGTAATAGCTGAAGGCACGGTCGAAGAGATTAAAGCGAACCCAAACCCAATCCTAAGGCAATTCCTTGAAGGACGCGCCGAAGGGCCGATAAAGGTATATTGAGAGTTCTTTAGAGAGGTTTTACAGATATGATTACTAAACTGAGCCCAGAGGCAAAGGTCGGAATATTCGTATTCGCAGGTCTCGTCCTGCTCGTATATATGTCTCTTCGTATTGGCGGCATGAGCTTTGGTCAGGAAGAAGGCTATAACCTTAAGGTCAGGCTCGCCAACATATCAGGGCTTGCCGATGACGCCTCGGTAAGGATAGCCGGCGTTGAGGTAGGGCGCGTGCAAGATATAGCGCTCGAAGATAACATCGCCGTCCTTGGCATCAGGGTCAAGCCCGATATACGCGTAGGAGAAGACTTTACGGCCGCCATCAGAACGCGCGGCCTACTTGGAGAAAAATTCTTAGAGCTCGTCCCGGGCGCGCCAGGTGCCCGTACCCTTAATGACGGCGAAGAGATAGTGCGCGTTAAGACCTCCATGGATATAGAAAAACTCGTCGGTGTGCTAACGGACGTAGCAACCGACGTTAAGTTGGTAACGGCCTCACTCAGTAACGTACTTGGCGGTAAAGAGGGAGAGCAGACACTGCGTAATATCGTAGATAACATCGAGAGCATCACATTCAGAATAGACAGCCTCGTGGCACGCAACGATGCCGAATTGAGCGAGGCCATCGCCAACCTGAATACGTTCTCAAAGTCCATAACAGAGGTCGCCGATTCACTGAATGCCGTGATAGACGAGAACCGAGGGAACTTCAAGGACGGTATTGAAAACATGAAGACGGCAAGTACAAAGCTCGATCAGGTCCTCGGCGCTATCACAGAGGTTACCGACAAGGTAAACTCCGGCGAGGGCACAATCGCAAGGCTCCTTAACGACCCCGAAACGCACGACAATATAAACGAAACACTCACAGGGATAAATAAGTTCCTCACTAAGGCCGAGAGCTTCCGCACCTATGTATCCTACAAAGGCGAATACCTCTTTGACGCAGGCGACATGAAGAGCTACTTCTCGGTAAAGATACAGCCAAAGAGCGATAAGTTCTACCTAATAGAAATCGTAGACGATCCGCGCGGCAGTATAGATCGCAAGACCGTGGAGCTTAACCCCGGCACAACCACCGAGATAATCACCACAAAGGACGAGATAAAGTTCTCGGCTCAGATAGCAAAGCGTTTCCGAAACACCACCTTCAGGGGCGGACTCATCGAGTCGACAGGAGGAGGAGGGCTTGACTACCACATGCTCGACGACAAACTTCGCTTTAGCTTCGACGCATTCGACTTTGACGACGAGAGAAGCCCTCACCTAAAGGCCGGGCTTACATATAATATAAATAAGTTCATTATAATGACAGGCGGATACGACCACTTCCTGAGCGACGAGGGGCTTGAATCCCCCTACTTCGGCCTTGGCATAAGGTTTGAGGATGAGGATCTAAAGTACCTCTTATCTAGCGTACCGTCGCTATAACCTTTAAGTAATGAGCAACGAGCCGAACCCCCATGGTTACAGATAATACTACTTACGGTGTAGCCATAGACCTCGGCACGACTACGATAGCAGGAAGCCTCGTAGAGCTTCGCACCCAGAAGTCCATTAAGAGCACCTCACTGCCAAACCCGCAATCCGAGTATGGTAAGGATGTCATCTCGCGCATAGAGGCCGTCGGCAACGACCCGGAGGCCCTCGATAGACTCCAATGGCTTGTCGCTGAAGCAATCTCAAAGATAATAAAGAACTTAACGAATGACGACGAAGCTACCTTGGGGGCTATTACCCATATAACCGTAGCCGGAAACTCGGTGATGGAACATATACTTCACGGCGTTTCGCCTGAGCCTATGGGACAAATCCCCTACAGGCCTACCTTTAAAGAGCCCCGCTCGGTAAAGGCTAAAGAGATCGGCATTAACCTAAACGCCGCCACAGAACTATACACCCTGCCGATGGTAGGCGGCTTTGTCGGCGGCGACGCAGTCGCCGCGACCGTTGCGCTTGGCATCGACAACGCAAACCTTGACGACGGTAATATCCTTGCAATTGATATCGGCACAAATACCGAAATAATCTTATCGGCCGAAGGCAGGCTAATGGCAACGGCCGCGGCCGCAGGGCCGGCCTTCGAAGGCGGCGAGATAGCTTCAGGCATGACGGCAGAGGCGGGTGCTATATCGGCGATAACCATCGATGGCGACGATATAAAGCTCGCCATAATCGGAGACGTTAAGAAGCCCAAAGGAATATGCGGCTCAGGGCTTATCAGTACCGTTAGCGAACTCCTTAAGGCAGGCATTATAGACGAGAGCGGGCGCATAAAA
>DAOVKH010000010.1 GCA_030631875.1 Deltaproteobacteria bacterium
TGCCCGCGCCGAAGGTAATGTCGAGCTTACCTACGGCGATACTAAAGATACGTTAAGAGGAAGCCTCATAGATATCGATATGGGTAAGAGGACGGCTCGCCTCATAGACGGGCGTCTTTACTTCGAGGGCAGAGACCTTACCATCACCGCCAAAGAGCTGAGTAAGACAGGCGAAGACACCTACGCCATAAAGCGGGGACGCTTTACGACCTGCAATTGCGAGGACGGGCGCACGCCCGAATGGAGCTTATACGCGGGCAGTGCCAAGGTAAAGCGCGAGGGTTACTTTACGGCGTGGAATTCCTTATTCTATATAAATAAAGTTCCCGTACTCTATATGCCCTTCATGGCCTTCCCTGTTAAGACCGAGCGTCAGACGGGTTTGCTTACTCCAAGGTTTGCCTTCTCTAAGGTGCGCGGGCAAGTCTTTGAGAACTCTTTATTCTGGGCCATTGATACCGATAAGGACGCGACACTCTACGTTGACGTTGAGACTCGAACCGGGCTCGGTACGGGCATTGAGTACCGCTATGAGAGAACGGGCAGTAGTCTCGGCCGTCTTAACTTCTATCACTTTAGAGAAGACGACCTTGACCGTAGACGGAGTTTTAGAGCCGACGAGCTGAATATGTTAAGACCCTTCTCTGCGGAGAATGACCGCTGGAGAGTTATCTTCTTCCACGAAGAAGACCTTGGTAATGGTCTGAGCGTTAAGGCCGATATAGATGTCGTGAGTGACGATGAGTACTTCCTGGACTTTGGCGGCGATTCAGCCAGACGCTCTCTTGAGAGTTTAGAGAGTTCTCTCTCAATAACTAAGAGGTGGGATAAGAGTGCTTTGACCATTCAATTAAGGGACTTCGATAACCTTATGGTCGAGGACGACTCGGATGTCTTCAGGCGAATCCCTGAGGTCTCTTTTATATCGACGCAGAGGCGTGTGAGCTCGACACCGATATTCGCTTCACTCCACTCTACCTTCGTTGGCTTCGATAGAGACAGAGGCACAGAGGGCGAACGCTTGGACGTGCGCCCAAGGTTGACGGCACCCTTCATGGCAGGTAATGTCGTAGAGGTAACGCCATCGGCCATACTTAGGTGGACGGGCTATAGGGTCGATGGTGATATCTATTCAAGTGGAACGCGCCACAGAGACAGGCTCTTATACGAGCTTGGCCTCGATATGCGTACGACCTTTGTGCGCGTCTTTGAAGGTGAAGCGTCAAGGCTTCGCCACACCATAAGGCCTTCGATCAAGTATACCTACATCCCTGCCTTGAATCAGGAGAGGCTTCCATACTACGACACGCTCGATAGGGTAGAGGCGACTAATGGTTTCAGGTATGGAATTAATACGACGCTATATAGTAGGAAAACTTCGCCAGCTTTTCTTGGTGATGTTGATGGCGACGGCGAAGCCGCTGAGGTCTTATACGACGCGGCAGAGGAACGCCGGGTGCTTTACCTCGATATATCGCAGGGCTTTGATATGCGTGAGGCGCGCGGCCATAAGAGCGTAGATGCTTTGAGCGTAAGGCCAAAGGAACGCCCCTTCTCCGATATAGAAGGAAAACTCATTGTCAGCCCCGTTAAGGGTATGGATATATCGGCAAACGGAGCTTACGATGTACACGAAGATCTCTTCAAGAGCTTCGATACGGCCTTGAAGCTCTCTACGGCGAATGGTAAGAGTGTGGATCTGTCTTACCGTTACATAAAAGGGGAGTTGAGGTATCAGGAGGCCGAGGGCGAGCTTCGCTTGACGAATAATCTTCGCATAGGTGCTTCGAGGAGGTACTCTCATAGCGAAGATCTTGAACTCGAAAAGAGCTATCATATCGGATACGACTCTAATTGCTGGGGCGTATCCTTAAAGTACAGCGAGAGGCTCGAAGAGGATATCGTCTTCCTGACATTCAGCCTCGGCTCGATAGGCGACGTACTTGGAACGAGCACAGGCATCTAAGTCTAATATTATAAATAAGGAGAAGTCTAAATGTTCTATGAGAGAGATGAAGACAGAAGAGCTGTAGTCGTATTAACACCTTCGGAGTCGAAACGTTTGATAGCGCGCGCAGTTGTGAAGATCTCCGAGGTATCCGAGGCCATGGGTAGCGGGCGCATTGTAATCATAGGCAGTTCGACCAATGCCTTTGTAAGGGAAGAACTCACGGGCGAGGATGTCGATAAGTTTCAGTCTGCCGTCGGAAGGATAACCAAGGGAGAGCTTAGCGCGATTAAGGTAGAAGACCGCTTGTCGCCGCTCGTCTTGATAGACGGTTTGAGCAAAGACATTACTCCCAAGGAGGCGTTAGAGGGTTTTACCGCCAAGGACGTATATGTAAAGGGGGCCAATGCCGTAGATATCGACGGTAATGTGGGCATACTCTTATCGAGCGACTATGGGGGGACTATCGCCATGGCACTGGGCGTAGTTACGGCGCGCGGAGCTAACCTTATCGTTCCCGTTGGTTTGGAAAAACTCGTCCCGTCGGTCGTAGAGGCCGCGGAGGCTCTCGGCGGTCAGGGCAGGATTGACTTCTCTACAGGTGAGAAGGTCGCCCTGATGGTATTGACCAGTGCTAAGGTCGTAACCGAGATAGAGGCTATAGATATACTCTTTGGCGCAGAGGTTACGGCAACGCACGTCGCGTCGGGAGGAATCGGCGGCAGTGAAGGCTCCGTGACACTGGTCTTAAATGGCACGAAGGCGAGCGTTAAAGATGCCTTTGATTATATAAGCAATCTAAAGGGTGAGCCGGCTATATATCCAAAGGGCTAATACCATGAATGACGGGAAAAGGATATTAGAGTTGCTATCTACTGAAGGTTCTTACGGCGACAGTCCTTCAGGCGAGCTTGCCGTTATGTTGGCAGGTGCGTTCTTTAGCCGCCTTCCTGAAGAGATAATATCGGGCGGTGGCTTTACATTGCCAGAGTTAAGTCCAGAGCTAAATCGAGACGCAAATACCTTAGCCGACTTGGCCTCTCATATAAAAGAAACCTTAGCCACATCGACGCTCTCCGTACCATTCTTAATGACCGTCGAGAGCGAGGCTTACGGCGGTGAGGTTGAGCCGCCTCAAGGCAAGGATTATAAGACCGACGCTTATCGCTTTCCTTTAAGGTCTATAGACGGTGATATGAAGGTACTCGACCCTACGATCGACGGAAGGCTTCCCGTTGTATTGGATACGGTCGCCAAATTGAAGAGCCGCTACCCGGAGACTACTATAATAGCCGACGTGGGCGCGCCGCTGGCGATACTATCTTCTTTGCTGGATACGGCTGAGATATTAAAAGCATTTATTCGCAGTAAGAAGGAGTTACATGACAAGCTCGAACGCATTGCCGAGAATACTATATCTTACGCAAAGGCGCTCGTAGCTAAAGGTGCGGAGATTATAGTCATCAACGATAATTTTTCTACCCCTGCGATTGTAGGAGATTTCTTTGAAGAATTTACTGTGCCATATATAAACCGTATAAGAGAAGAGGTTAGGGCGGCAGGCGGCCTTGCTGTCGTACATATATGCGGCGAGGTAGAGCTATTCGGCGAAGGGTTAAATCTGCTATCGACCGAGGTCTTGAGTGTCGATACCGCTGCCTCTATTAAAGCCCTTAGAGGTATTGTTGGCGGAAAGACCTTGATGGCGGGCGTTAGCCACGCGGCACTTTCGAGTGATAACGGTGAAGGTCTTTTATCTGAGGTTAAGAGAGCGGTAGCCGAAGGCGCACGGATCATCACACCTTCGTGCGGCGCTGACTTAACCGTTAAGGTCGAGAGGTTAAGGGAGCTGGTAAGGGCTGCGTGCGAGGGTAATTTAAAAGACCTTGATTTCTTAGAGCCTCATGGTTTAAAATCAAAGATTGATTGTAGCAGTAGAATCTAAAGGGTGAATCCATGAATATATATATATATAGATTGTCGGTCGTCTTAATTGCAGGCGTTTTTATCTCTCTTCTGGCATTGCCTGTCCTTGCTGAGGATTCTATGCCCAAAGGCGGCGAGGTGATGCCTGTACTCTCAGATGAAGCCTTCAGTGAGGCCGAAGCCGACGCTTCAGAGGAGCACGCCGTGGCTAAGATAGCAGTTGCTCCGTGGCGGCTCAATGCTCCGCCAGAGCTTGCTTACCTTAAGGCCGCACTTACCGACATGCTCTCTTCACGCATGAGTGCCGATGACTCCGTGGAGGTAACTCAAAGAGATGTCGTATATGACGCTTACGGTTTTTATTCAAATGGATTGACCGGTTCTACGGCCGCTGCCTTTGGCATAGGGCTTAATGTGGACTATGTTCTTTACGGAAGCCTCTCGGTGCTTGGCGGCGAGCTTAGCCTCGACGCGAGTCTCGTTGACGTAAGAGGCGGGGCGGTAGAGACCTTCTTCTTTAAGGGCCACGGCGTTGAGAGTGTCATTGCCTTGACCGAGGCACTCGCAGAGAAGGTCTTCGATAAACTTAAAGGCCTGAACGATGCGGAGCCATTGGCGGCAGTATCGGTGGTGGATGAGCGCACTCTCTCTGAAGGGCCGTCATATACCGGTAAGTTTTCTATGGCAGATGATTCGTCAAGCATAATTGAGCCTACCGAAGTGCCCGTTGAGATCGTCGTACCTGTTGTAGCCCCCGGGCACAAAACCGACGTGGATAGAAGCGACGGCTTTATCACAAAGGCCGATATTAAGTCGGGGAAGCTTGAGGCAAAGTCTTCCTGGCGATTTAAGCTCGGCTCAGGATTATTTAATGATATGGAGGTCGTAGACCTCGACGGAGACGGACGTCTTGAGATATTCGCCATGAAGGTGGCCGAGATTCATATCTTCCGTGTTATGGAGGACGGCACGCTCAAGAGGCTGACGGTAATAGACGGCATCGGTGATAGCAAGAACATCTCCATTAGTACATTCGACTCGGACGCAGACGGCTTTGACGAATTATATATATCACGCATAAAGGCCGGTCGAGCCGATAGCTGTATACTTGAAGCAAACTCTGACGGTTCTAATGACGGCTTTGAGGTAAAGAGCTGTGGCATACCCTTTATTATAAAGAGTGTCGTCATCGACGGCCACGCCATGCTCCTTGGGCAGGAATTCAATAAGAATTGGGGGCTTAAGAGGGCGGTATATGAGCTTACAGTTACGTCAGAAGGCGTAATTAAAGGCGACAAAGTGCCTCTGCCTAAAGGTTCTGAGCTTTACGGCGTTGCCTACGGCGACGTATTTGGGGATGGTACCGACCAGTTAATATCCATAGACAATAAGCGGCGTCTTCGCGTATACGAAAGAGAATCGGCCGATAAGTGGAGCAGAGAGTGGAGAAGTACTGAAAAGTTCGGCGGCACTCTTACGACACTCGAATACGGCGATAGTCAAGGTACGGCTAAAGAAACCTTCTCTCTGGAGGGCGATATCTATACCGTCGATACGGACGATAACGGAGGTGTTGAGGTAATACTCAAGACAAACCTCGCCGGTGGTGTCTTTGGTAAGTACTCAAAGCGCGTAAGAGAATTCAAAGGGGGCTTCATCTCGGCCCTTAAGTGGGACGGCTCAGGGCTTGTTGAGCTTTGGCGCACAAAAGAGATTACAGGCTACGTTGCAGACTTCTTTATCGGCGATTTGGATGGCGATGGAGCAAGGGATATAACGATACTCGTGACCGAGGGGACAGGTTTTAGCTCTCATAAGTCAAAAAGCTATATACTTTTCCATAGATTGTCTATATAATATTTAATTTTCCCACTGTGGCGGTGTAGCTCAGGTGGCCAGAGCAGGGGTCTCATAAGCCCCTTGTCGGTGGTTCGAGTCCACCCACCGTCACCATTTCTTTTCTTCTCTACTTTTCTTAAGTTAAATATCTCTCCACTTACGGCCGTCTCTTTCTATCAATAGGTCGGCTTCTTTCGGCCCGGCACTTCCGGGCAGGTAGTCGGCTACGTCTTCCGCCGAGCTACTCTGCCAGCCTTTGAGTACTTCGTCTATCAGCTTCCAAGACGTCTCTATTGCACGCTTATGCGGGAATAGTGTCGAGTCTCCTGTTATGCAGTCGAGAAGTAATCTCTCGTATGCCTCGGGCAGGGTTACGTCGTATGCTTCCTTATATGAGAAGTCCATGGTTACGTTGTCGACACGCTGGGTCGTTCCCGGGTACTTTATGTTAAAGTCAAAGTCTATGCCCTCGTCGGGCTGTATCTTTAATACAAGGACGTTATCCTTTGGGCAGGCCTTTTCTTCAGAGCCGAATAGACAGTGCGGCGGAGCCTTGAAGGTTACGGCTATCTCGGTCTTGCGTGCTTTAAGGCGTTTCCCGGTGCGTATGTAGAATGGGACATCCGACCAGCGCCAGTTGTCGATGAATACCTTAAGGGCGACAAAGGTCTCGGTGGTGGAGTCGGAGGAGACGTTAGCTTCGTCTCTATAGGCCACGGTAGTCTCTCCGTTAATGATGCCTTTGTCGTAGCGGCCTCTGACTATAAAGTTGTCGATATTGTCTATCTCTACCGGTCGTATGGATTCTATGAGGTCGACCTTCTTTGAGCGAATGTTCTCTGAGGTCATGGTCGTTGGTGGCTCCATTGCGACGAGTGCCAGTAACTGCATTATATGGTTTTGCACCATGTCCCTAAGCGCACCTGCTTCTTCGTAGTACTTGCCGCGCGTACCGATACCGTCTGATTCTGCTACGGTAATCTGGATGTGGTCTATATACTTTTGGTTCCATAGGGGTTCGTATATGGAATTCCCGAAGCGAAAGAATAGTATGTTCTGAACCGTCTCTTTGCCTAAGTAGTGGTCTATGCGGTAGACCTCCTCTTCGTCAAAGTGGTTAAGTACTAAGTCGTTAAGCTTGGCCGAGCTCTCTGAGCTTTGCCCGAAGGGTTTTTCTATTATTATCCTTGGCAGAACTCCGTCTCCGCGTCCGCGTCTGTCGGCGAGCTGTGAGTGGCTCAGCATATCTATTATTACCGGGAAGAAGGTCGGTGGTGTTGCTAAGTAAAATACCCTGTCGCAGGCTACTCCACACTCTTGGTCTATGTCGTCGAGCCTCTTAAGTATCTCGGTGTATCCGTCGGAGTCTTCGAAGGTCGAGCGTATGAAGCGGGTCTTACTAAGGAGCTTTTTTGCCGCTGATTCATCGAAGTCGTAGGTGTAGTGTTCCCTTAGTGCCGATAGGGCGTAATCTTTAAAGCCTTCGTCGCCGTTATTAGAATCAAAGGCGCGTGTCGAGAAGCCTATGATATTAAAGCACTCAGGCAAGAGCCCCAAGACCTCCAGACGCAAAAGTGCCGGCAGGAGCTTTCTCCTCGATAGGTCTCCGGTCGCGCCGAATATTACGAGTGTCGTAGGTTTGGCTGTGATGTCGTTCATGACAAGTCCTTTATAGATGTACTATTCTTTTAAACTCTAACAGACGGACTAAAAATGTCAATTCCTATTGTATCCTGCCTTCTTAGCCGAGTTTACAGTAATTACGGTTTTGCTTCCATAAGCACGTCTGAGCGTGATATAATTACGGGACTAAATTCCCAGTAAATTTATCGGAGGGTATTAGAATGTCCGAAGAGCTAAAAATATGTCCGACGTGCGAGCGTCCACTTGCCAAAACGCCGAGCCTTTCGAGGCACTTGATAATCGGAGCGATAGTCGGCTTTGTGATAGGAACTTCGTTCGTGGCCTTTTGGTTTGGAACCTCGGCAGGGTTCTTACACAATATGGCGTTAATACACGAGGTCTCCGGTACGGTACTTGGCCTCCTTGGCGGACTCATCGTTAGGAGCCTTAGAAAGTAATATGTCTCAAGAGATATCAAAGAAGATACTATTCATAACTCCGCCCTACCATGCAGGTGTCGTTGAGGTCGCAGGCCGCTGGGTTCCTCTGCAGACCGTCTACCTTGCAGGCAGTGCCAGGGCCGCAGGCGTTGAGGTTGTCGTATACGATGCCATGACGAAAGGTGTTGGCCATAAGGAGATAGAGGATAAGATTCGGTCGGTTCGTCCCGACTACGTCGCTACCTCTGCCATAACGTGCACGTCTCCCGATGCGCTGGAGATTATGCGCACGGCAAAACGTGTAGACCCTAATATAAAGACTATTATGGGCGGCATACACGCAACCTTCATGTACGATGAGTTATTCGCTCTGGCCGAAGAGCTTGACATCGTCGTCGTAGGCGAGGGCGAGCATACGGTAAGGGAACTCTTAACGGCACTCGACGATGAGAAAGCAGAGCTTTCTCATATACAAGGTCTTGCGTATAGGGTTGACGGCGAGATTAAGGTTACTGAAGAACGCCCACTTATGGAGGCAAGTGAATTAGACAAACTCCCGAAGGTATGGGACGTACTCGACTGGGATGATTACTCTTACTTTGTAATACCTGACGCACGTCTCGGAGCGTTGGATACCTCGCGCGGCTGCGATAAGGAGTGTACCTTCTGCTCGCAGAGAAAGTTCTGGCGAGAGAGTTGGAGGCCACGCTCGCCTAAATCCCTTATAGAAGACATTAGAACTCAGAAGGAGAACCACGGCGTAAATGTCGTCCTCTTGACAGACGATTACCCGACCCAAGATAGGGCGCGCTGGGAGGAGTTCATAGACCTGCTCATCGAAAGCAAGCTCGACGTATATATACTGATGGAGACGCGCGTCGAAGATATAATACGAGATAGAGACATACTTCCTAAGTACAGAGAAGCCGGCATTATCCATATGTACGTCGGCACGGAGGCTACGGATCAGGCAACGCTCGACCTCTTTAAGAAGGACGTAAAGGTCGAGGACGCAAAGCTTGCCCTTAAGCTCCTGAATGACAACGGCATAATAACCGAGACCTCAATGATACTCGGCTTGCCCACAGATACGGCCGATAGTGTCGAACGCACCTTGGAGCTTGCCAAGGAGTATAACCCTGACTTTTGCCACTTTCTTGCAATCGCGCCGTGGCCTTACGCCGATATGTACGAAGAGTTGAAGCCTTTTATAGAGGTCTTTGATTATAAGCGTTATAATCTTATTGACCCGGTCGTAAAGCCCGAAGCCATGACCTTAGATGACATAGATCGTGCCATAGTGGACTGTTACAGGCAGTTCTATATGGGTAAGCTACACGAGGTGATGGCGATAACCGATGACTTTAAGCGCGACTATATGCTTGAGGCCATGCGTTTGATGATGACCAATTCGTTCCTTGTAAATAAGCTCGGTGACTTGGGCGATATGCCCGAAGAGGTCGAGCGTCAGTTGGGGCTACTCAATATGGGAAAGAAGATGGGTGAGAAGTCCGACGGAGAGGCTTTAGACGCTAAACCACATCCGCACGCAAAGCGAGAGGCTTTGGGGTAGCGTTACTTTGAGTTCTTTAAGTCGATTCTCTTATATGACGGATACTCCTGTAGCACACATATCACATATGAAGATAACTCTCATAGCTCTCCTCTTTGGCAAATCTGTAGAAAAAACACGAGCAGGTTAACGGTGCCCCATGCTTAAATCAATTATAGATAAGCTCGGCTCAAAGCGTTTCTCGATGATACTCCTGAAGGTAGCCGTCGGCTATCTCATATACCTGACCTTTATGTGGATTATCTCCACAAGGCCTCCGGCCTTTTGGATGGTCTGGTTTCCGCCTGCGGTCTGGGGCGTTCTCTTCTCCGTTAATATAGTAATAAGCATCTTTACTCAGGGCTACGCCTATAAAGGAAACCTCATATTCCATATAGCCTTTATCATAGTCGCCGTGGGTGTCGTCGTGAGTTCGCTATATAGGTTCGAAGGTAGTTTGGTATTGCTTGAAGGAGATGTCTTTCTCGGCGAACGTAGCAGTTACATACGCCACAGCGCAGGTGATGACTTCGACCGCTTAGCGCCGAAGTTGAGTTTCAAGCTCGACGATATCTCCGCGGAGTTCTGGGGTTGGCGGATGTACTTCACCGGCCTTGAGGCCAAGATTCGCCACTCGGCGGCAAGCCTTGCGAAAGAGGATACTATCCTCTTGAATGGCGGCCCTACGATAAATGGCGCGAGGCTTACGCTCTCCTCTTACGGCTACTCTCCGTATCTGCACTTCAGGAAGGCGGGCATGCTTATCAGAAAGGGCATTACCTCTCTTCAGATATTCCCTCCCGGCGCAGAGGATAAATTAGAGATTAATAATTATAAGATATTCGTGACGGTCTACCCCGATGCCGTTGAGCGGGACGGGCGCATCGTGAATAATTCTTTGAGTATTAAAGATCCTGTATTCGCAGTTAGGGTAGAGTGGTTCGGAGAAGAGGTCTTTAGCGATTCGGTTCGGGTCGATGAAGAATTTAAGTATCAGGATATATCCATTATATTCGAGGGACTGCGTCCTTATGTCGTAATAGATGTCATAAAGGATCCGGGCGAGAAGGTAATCTTCCTGGGCTTCATAGCGGCTGTAATAGGATTGTTAATGAGACTCGTCTCTTCGGGCAGGTCAAATAGAAAGATAAAGAATAATGCGGGTGAGCTATAGATGACGACCTTCTGGACACTATACTATGCGGCGTTAATATTAACAGCACTACTCTTTGCGGTAAGCCTTAGTGCCATAGGTCGTCGAAGGCTTGTCTATAGGTGCTTTTCTCTGTCTATAGTAATAGTCCTTGGAGCGGCCATTGCGCTCAGGTGGCAACTCTCAGGTCATCCGCCTATACTCGGCGTCTATGAGGCCACACTCGTAGCCGCATGGACGATCATTCTCTACGATATCTTATTCGACAGAGCCAAGGGGGTAGGTTCTGATAATCGATCCGAGGAGGGGGTATTTGCGCGCTACAGCTCCATGGCGGCACTCATAACACTCCTCTACGGCCTTCTTTTCGATACCGATGTGAAGCCGCTCGTTATATCCGAGCAGAGCTGGTGGGTATATTTTCACGCATTATTTTCGTGGATAGCTTACGGCTTTTATATGTTGAGCCTATTCGCGGCGATCTTCGTTATACTCCAAGAGAGAGGGGCGAAGACTTCTGATAGTAGCGATAGCGCGCGTAGTCTTGTAGCCGATTGGGCTCTCCATAGAGGCCTCTTGTACGGATTTGTCGCGCAGACGATATTCTTTGTCTTGGGATCATACTATTCAACGCTCCTGCACGGTGCTTGGTGGGTCTGGGATTCGGTCGAGTATCTCTTTGTCATGTCGTGGTTTCTCTATGCCATAGCCATACACGGAAGGATATTCTTTGCGTGGAAGAGCCCCAGGGTGGCACTATGGGTTGTGGCCGCGTTCGTAGTCTTACTTGCTATGTATTGGGGGCTTAGCTTCATTCCTTGGGCTACCTACCATATATTCGATCCGGGCATTAAGGTACACGTCGGGTAGCTCGACCTTTTTGGCGAGGCGAGGCGAATAGAGGCCTTTTTGGCAGTAGCGCATAAAGACGGAAAAAGGGGTTGCAATAACCTTGTGGAATGTGATAAATTTTCTTATATTTTACGAGGTGATGAAGCCTCATGCAGACTCGACCTGAAGGACTGTATGTGGCTATTTTTTTGTCTTCATTTTGCGCAGAGGTGTATTCGCTTGAAGATGCAACGCTTCCTTATAGTAACGATATTATTTTTGGCGGTCTCTTGTGTGCCGACTCCGGACGTCTCCGTTAGGTCTCACGACCTTTCTAAGGCGCGGATGCTTCTGTACGTGCACTCCACAGAGTCTATGCCGCCGGATGTCGAGTTTGCCTTCTCAAAGGTCTCGCTAAAGGACACCTTTGGCAATTGGGTTGAATTATTAAGTGAGCCCGCATCGCTGAGCGCCTTGGAGCTCGTCGATAATCAGGTGAGGATCTCCGAAGCATTTATAGACGCCGGTACTTATGTCGAGTTTAAGGCGGAAATATTCTCAGCTTTTCAGAATATAGGAAGTCGGCGTGTAGAGCTTAGGGTCGCCGAGTCGGCAAAAGAGATACGGATGCCGCTTGAGATAAATATTGAAAAAGGTGAGAGCTTTGTCTTAGCCCTTGCCTGGAACCCCGTCAAATCGGTCACCTTTAACGATAGATTTAAGCTCTCGATGGAGCTACATCCGCAGTCGTTTGCCCTTAAAGACTTGTTGCTCTTTGTTTCCAATAGCGGTGCCGATTACCTGACCGTCATAGACAGGAGTTACGAAAGGGTCGTAGGCGCGCTTAGTGTCGGCAAGTCTCCAACGGGCATGGTCATAGACGAGCGTGGAGATTATCTCTATATCTTAAACTCAGGCGATAGTACCATATCTGTATTGAACCTGAATACTTTTCGCCTTGAAGACCCGATAGACCTCTTTGCCGGAATAGACCCGATAGACATTGCATATATGCCGGAGGCGGATACGGGCTTTGATGGGGGCAAGCTATATGTAGCCAATAGAGGCTCAGACGATGTTACGGCCGTAGACATCTCTACGAAGAGGGTCTTAAAGTCCGTACCTGTAGGTGATAAGCCTTCTCATATAGCCTCTGACAGTGAGCGTAGAGAGGTCTATGTAACGAATGAGGAATCTGATTCCCTGTCGATTATTATCAGCATAGACGACAGCGTTGCCGTTGAGATAGCAGTAGATGATTCCCCGAAGGGCATCTATGTCGGTGAAGAAGATATATATGTATTCAATCAGATGTCGGGAACCATATCGGCTGTGTCTCCGGCCTCGCGCAACGTTGAGTGGACTATGGGCGTTGAGGAGCTTCCGTATAGAGGTTTAAAGCTCCCCGATGGGCGTCTATTTGTATTGCCGTACAGAGGGAGGGCTCTCAGTCTCTTTGACAGCGTCGATGTGTTTATTAAAAAGATAGAGCTTGGAAGCAGGCCGACGGGTCTTGATTTGGATATATCAAGGAGCAAACTTTACGTAAGCAACCTTGACGATGGTACGGTATCTGTCGTGGATACGGTAAGCGAGAATCTCGTTAAGGATATTATGGTCGGAGAATCGCCATACGGCGTAGTCATCTTGGAGAGGCAGTAGATGGGAAAACGGATATTCGCAATATGTCTTATGGCGGCCCTCTTCGTAGGCTTCTCATATGTCGAGGCTACAGCAGTATCGTCTGTCAGGGGGGCAGGTACCGTCGTCTATAATAAAAACTCCTACACCGACGCTAATGGAGTCACTACCGACAGCTCACGTTTTGTTCAGTCTTATAGTGCCGGCATAAGGCATGACATTACCGATACTATTACTATAGGGATGGATCTTCTCTGGTATCTGACCGAGACCGACACGACTAAGGATTCGAGCTACAGCCCCGTGATTACCTTGAAGTTTACGCCTCCGGGACTCTATAATTTTAAATTCGGACATTCAAGGCTCGACAGCCTTCCTTCGGAAGGCCAACACACTACCAATACCATAACGTATACTTCCTTTGATCTTCCTCAATCAAGGTGGCCAAGCCTTAAAATCTCATACAACATGTCCGAGAACTTTAACCATACATCCCCCAAGACCTTAGATAATAGATCTACCAGCCTTAGTCTTGGCACGGCCTACTCATTCGAGGCTATGGAGGGTGAAGGTAGTGTTAGCTACAGGTTTCGCAATGACTTAACCGAGAGTAATATCTCGGATGTAACCTCTGAATCAATAGACAACTCGTTGGGGACTAACTACTCGAAGAGTTTTATGGGTGACCGTTTAAAGGTGTCGCTCTATGCCAGTATATCGAGCTTAACGACTACCTATAGGGCAAATAGGGGGGTGTCCAGGTTCTCTGTATATCTGCCCGGTGCCGGCGGACTGATATGCTCGGCTTGTGTCGGATCGTTGGCGGTAGAGCCCGAGCTCGTTGATAATAATACGACCTCACCTCTTACTTCAAACGTGGATCTGGCCTTGCCTGACTGGCATATAGGTATAGACACAGGGGCAAACAACGACGTAGCAGGACTTGACGTCTACATATCTACTTCTTTCGGTGAGGAGTCGGCCATATTCTCCACCTATAACTTCGGCTGGCAGGTCTACGGCAGTACCGATAATATCGGTTGGACCGCTATAGGTGGTCTTACGACGACATATAATACATTCTACCACAGATTTCGTTTTGAATTTACAGAGAGTAATTATAGATACTTCAAGGTTGTAAATACCACAGGTAACGGCTCGGCGATAGATGTCACGGAGATAGAGGCGTTCTCGTACCTTTTGAAGGTTGCTAAGAAAAAAGACGAAAGAACGACAGATGCGAGCTCTATGGGGGTTCGAATCTCTTACCGTGAGGGGCGAGGAAATATTAATTATAATTTAAATCTTTCTCAGTCATCAGTAGATGTAAATAATAGGGAGTATTCGAGTATGAGCCACGGACTCAACGGAGGTTATATAGTTATTCCGAGGTATCTCAGGTTGTCGGGTGAAATGTCCATGTCCGTCTCGGAGTCTTCCGGCAGTAACTTTGATACCATTGAGTCGGAGAGGCTCTCTTACAGGTTTAGTGCTAACTCCAGTATACTCCCGACCCTTAGAGGCAGTGCCAGTTATAATTATAACGAAGATACCTATGGTGGAGAAAAGACGCGAAAGAGTACTTCAGTCGCTTTGAATGCCACTATGGATATATATAGGGGGATTAGGGCACGTTTGTCGTTGTTTAATAGAGATTTTGAAAACTTACTCACTAAAGATAGGCTCGTAGAGGATGTAATCTCAGGCAATCTTACTTTAAAGCCATGGAAGAAGGTTGGAGTATTTGTGAATAGCTCTGTAAATAGGAGGACATACGAAACCCCTACGGAAAAGATCTCTACAGAGATCAAAACATTGGACTGTGACATAAACCTACGTCTTACAAAGAATTTTTATTATACCCTCTCCTTAGATATTGAACCTGTAGAGGAGACGGCGCATAGTCTTGGGTGGAGGCTGACCAGGGCTCTTAATGCGACCATCTATTACTCAGAGAGCGACCTTAAAAAGTCAAATAATGTAACCATAGGGTGGGTGCCACTTTCGAAGGTAGGGTTCTCGTTAGGGTATTCTGAGAGTGAGCAATTCTTGACCGGAACTGCATCGAGCAATATGTATGTAAGGGGGCATATAAGGTTCTTGTAGGGATTTGACGAGCATCGGTTCATATGCGAAAAGTGAAAAAAACGTTGCATGATAGGAGGAAAATGATGTATACTATTAATGAAATGCGTGGAAAATCGACAAGAA
>DAOVKH010000197.1 GCA_030631875.1 Deltaproteobacteria bacterium
AAGTAATACCCTACTGAAGTGAGAGACAGAAAACTAAATGAAGAAACAATCCGCGCGCACAAAGAGACTCATCAAGGCCGACAAGGAACTCCTCTGGCATCCCTTCACAAAGATGCTTGAGTGGGAGGCCTCCACACCGCTCGTAATCGAGCGCGCAACGGGCAACTACCTAATCGACACCGACGGCAACCACTACCTAGACGCCGCCTCTTCGCTATGGGTAACGGTCCACGGCCACAGAAAAAAAGAGATAGACTCTGCCATCAAAGCACAGCTCGGTAAGGTCGCCCACTCAACACTCCTTGGCCTCGGCGGTACGGCCTCCATAGAGTTGGCAGAACGCTTAATCGCCATAGCACCAAAGGGACTTCGTCGAGTTTTTTACTCCGACAACGGCTCTACGGCCGTTGAGATAGCACTGAAGATGGCCTTTCACTATCAGCAATTAAAGAATAAGAAGAAGGTAAAATTCCTCTGCTTTGAAGGCGCATACCACGGCGATACCGTAGGCTCTATGAGCGTCGGTGAAATAGATTGCTTTGTGGATCGCTACAAGCCACTGCTATTTGATTCCATTCGCGCGCCATTCCCGAATTGCTACAGGTGTCCGCTTAAGCTCGAAGAATCGACATGCAAGTTGGCATGCCTTGCTGAAGTAGAGAAGATATTTAAGGCTAACGCCAAAGAACTCGCCGCCTGTATAATCGAGCCTCTCGTTCAGGGGGCGGCCGGAATGCAAACCTCGCCTCCGGGGTTTCTAAAGGGGCTGTCACGAATGGCAAAAAAGTACGACGTCCTGCTCATAGCCGACGAGGTCGCCACGGGCTTTGGCAGAACAGGCAAGATGTTCGCATGCGACCATGAAAATATTCGTCCCGATATAATGTGCCTCGCAAAGGGCATCACCGGTGGCTATATGCCTCTGGCCGCTACCATCACTACAGAGAAGATCTACAAGGCATTCTTAGGCACGAGGAAAGCGCCCGATGCCTTCTACCACGGACATACCTATACGGGCAACCCGCTCGGATGTGCCGCCGCCATCGCAAGCCTCGATCTATTTGAAAGAGAGGCTACTATCGATAATATGCAACCGAAGATTCAGCTACTTAAAGAAGAGCTTCTGAAACTTGCCAAGCTCGATTACGTCGGCAACGTGCGCCAGAAGGGTTTCATGTGCGCAGTCGAGCTTGTAGCGGATAAGAAGACGAAGAAGCCCTTCTCTGTAAAAGATAAGACAGCCGCAAAGGTCTGCCTTAAGGCACGGGATATGGGCGTTATAATACGCAACATCAACGACACGATTATCATAATGCCGCCGTTATCGATAAAAACAAGTGAGATAAAAAAACTATGTAAGGTTCTCTCTAAATCCATAAGGGATATTACAGAGTAATGAACCAAAGAGAAGTATCAAAGAATATATTCATAACCGGCACATCCACAGATGTCGGCAAGACCCGTATAGCCGTGGCCTTAATAACAGCATTCAAGGCAAAAGGGCTGAATGTCGGAGTTATGAAGCCCGTTGAGACTGGCGTGTCGTCTACAGAGGCAGAGCCACGCCAAGCCAAAGACGCCGTCGGCGTCAATTCCACCCGTGGCATCTATTCCAGCGATGCATGTAGGCTTGCAACAGCCGCAGGAATGACCGATAAAAGCAAGATGGCTTTAATAAACCCGTACAGGTTTTCCAGCCCCATAGCACCACTCCTTGCGGCAAAGGCCGAAGGTAAAACCATAGACTTGGCAAAGATAGAGGATTGTTATAGAGAGATTAGCAACGATAACGATATCACAATAGTAGAAGGCGCGGGAGGGTTGCTCGTACCCATTACGGAAGACAAGACTATGGTCGATATGATAACCGACTTAGACGTTCCTCTCCTTATAGTCGCCGAAAATAAGCTCGGCACAATAAACCACACGCTCCTTACCGTAAGGCACGCCGAAGATAAGGGCATTAAAGTCCTTGGCGTAATACTAAACTCCTGCACAGCCACGAAAGACAAGAGCACACCCTTAAATAGAGCCGTGCTTCAGACATACGGCATTCACATAATAGAAGAGGTCGCCTTCTCAGAAGGCGACCTCTCGCTTAGATCTTCTACAATAGACTATCTCTTAGATTAAGAATTGGCCTTTGTGTAGTTGAGCTTTCCGCCGGCCTTTATTATCTCAGCCTGACGCGAAGTATAGCCGTGCTCAAGCTTTATCTCAGTACCTTTAGTTATGTTCTTAAGCGTTAACTCTCCATCAGAGAATATTCCCTCATTAAGGCCAATCAACTCCAAGTCATCGCCGTCATCTATTGCGTCATAGTCGGCGGAGTTGGCGAATGTAAGCGGAAGAATTCCGAAGTTAACGAGATTATCCTTGTGTATGCGGGCAAAGCTCTTTGTGATGACGGCCTTTATGCCCAAGTACATCGGGCAAAGAGCGGCGTGCTCACGCGAAGATCCCTGACCATAGTTGTCTCCTGCCAAGACGAAACCACCGCCTGCGGCCTGAGCCTTTTCATGGAAAGTAGAATTAATCGCCGCAAATACCGACTCCGAGTACTTTGGAACATTACTTCTGTACTTAAGCCACGTTCCGGCAGGCGTAATGTCGTCTGTCGTAATGTCATCTTCGAGCTTTATAAGAACACTCCCCTTAAGTGTATCGGTAAGCTCCCCTTGAATCGGCAGAGCCTTGATGTTCGGGCCGCGCGAGACCTCTACGGAATTACCCGCAGGCTCTGGGGCCAGAACCATAGAGTCGTCTACCAGAAATTCCGTTGGCATCTCTATGCTTGGATATTCGCCAAGCTCACGGGGGTCTGTAATCTTACCTGTGATGGCGGCGGCTACGGCAACTTCCGGGCTACAGAGATATACCTGTGCCGACTTTGTGCCACTTCGCCCTAAGAAGTTACGGTTAAAGGTTCTGAGCGATACGGCATCGGACGGAGGCGACTGACCGTTTCCTATGCACGGGCCGCATGTTGCCTCAAGTATCCTTGAGCCACCCTCTATCAGCTTCGAAAGCCCACCGTTCTTTGCGAGCATATCGAGAACCTGCTTAGAACCTGCCGATATGGTCATCGATACCTC
>DAOVKH010000016.1 GCA_030631875.1 Deltaproteobacteria bacterium
ACCGCTACCGTCGAGATCCTCGTAGACCTCGTAGCCCGTTAAGTAGTTGGAGGTTCCGTAGACCTGAAGCCAGCTTAAGTCTATCGTACCGTCGCCGTAAAATACCGGCGGATCCGCAAGAACAGGCGTTGCAGGCACGCTACATATTCCAACCGTTATCTGATTAAGTAAAGTAGCACCCGTTGACGAATCTCCGCAGAAGTCTAAAGTCGTAATCTGATAAGATACAATATCGCCTGCGGCTCGTCCATTGGCTATAGTCGCAGTAACCGCATCGGCCGAGAGAGCCACCATCTCACTCCAATTGCCACCACTATCTATCGAATCCCATATAGTAATAGAGGTTATATCGCCGTCGGTCAGGGCATCCCACGAGAAGTTCACATTACCCGAAGCGTCAATATCGTTATCAGGTACATTCGTAAAGGTAAAGTTAGCCGGAGTTGTCGGAGTAGCGTCGCAGGTATCCTTTACAACCGTACCTGTTGTCGATGTCCCACTTGCCGCGGATTCATTACCGCATGAATCGACCGACCTCACCTCGAATCTATATCTCGTATTGGTGGCGTCGGCGTTAGTATCGTAAGTATAGCTGGTAGCATTCACATCGGTAACATCGGCTATCTCGGTAGAGGCCGACCACGTAGCACCGGAGTCGGTGGACTGAGAGATATAGACCTTATAGCTCTCGAAGTCACGCTCGCCCGCCGCTGTCCAATTGAACTTTATAAAGCCGTCGCCTTCTATATCCGCCAGATTACCGCCGTCGTCGCGGCTAAGTGTTAAGTCTGCAGGTTCGAGCGGCGGATTGGTACAAGCCCCTATTACAACCTCGTTCGTCTCGGCTGAGTAAGCACTCACCTCAGGAGTTCCGCAACTATCCGATGCGTTGATGCGGAACTTAAGCCTATCGAAATCTCCTATACCGGCTACACCGGAGTTAACTAGCCCTATAAGCTCGAGTGTAGTAGCGCTGACGGTCGCCGCCGAGGCAGAATCCCACGACCAATTGTCGCCATCATCGGAGGAGTAGGCCCTGTATATATCGAATTCAACTAAATCCTGTATCAACGAACCGTCGGTATTGTTAGTAGGTGCCGTCCACGCAAGGTCGACCTTATAGGCTGTGCCGTCGTATGTATCACTGCTTGAAGGTGCCTGCGTTAATGTAAGACCGGTCGGAGCGTTAGGCGTATTATCGCACGGATCGAAATCAACGGTAACGCTCTGTGGCGAAGTAGCCGTGGCCGGAGCGTGAGATACGGTGATTGTATCTCCGTTGGTACTCGTAAGCACGCCGTATATATCTGCCTCTATGCCGTACTCATTGCTTATGGATGTCTGGAGTGTTTGCTTGCCCCACCCGCTGTCGTTCGTCTCGTACATATTAAAGATGTCGGTATCGAGACCGCTATCGGTCGAAACGCCTACAGCACCGAAGTCTTCGTCCGACAGGTCGTTAAATGCCATGTCGCACGATTCGAGGTAAACGGTAAAGGAGCCGTTCTTAAATATAGATGTTTTACTTAATTCGAGCTTCGGCTCGGGGCTTCCCGTACACAATTCTTTATAGACCGGACGCGTCGGGTCACTCGGCAATGGAGAGTCCGCGCAACTGTTTATAGCCTCTATCTCGTAGAAGTTGTCCTTGTAGGTTATATTGACACCGAAGTTGTCTGTACAACTCGTAGCCGTAAGCGGAGACTGACATCCGGTTGATCCACTGATGAGCTGATGGAAGCTACTGCCTCTGATACCTACCTGCCTGTTGACATTATAAGAGATTGAATCTGTATCGTGTATAGTTATACCCTCTTCATAGGTCGTCACAGGATCCCAGAAGAGCGAAACCGTATCATCATAGTCGAACTCAGCACTGCCGTCGACGAAAGAACCTCCGAAGTTTTCCGGCTGTGCCGGAGTGAAGTCGCAGGCATCGAAGCCCTTTTGTTTATAGACGTATGTGTTATTCGTAACGACTCCGTCGATTATAGCCGGCTCAGGATCTCTCGAGAAGTTACCGTCTTCGTCTTCGAGCAATATGAAGTACCATACGAGGTTTCCGTCCTGCGGCTCTATCGTACCGCTACAGCTACCGGCCGTTAAGTCTCCGCAAAGGGCTACCCCGTCCTTGGTCATATCAATCTCGGTATAGGAGGCAATATCCGATGGAGCCTCTGTTGCCGTATCGTCGGTAAGGGCATAGAAGACTCTTGCCGAACTTATGGCAATCGGATTACCGGCGGCATCGAAACTTCCCGATGCTACGTTACTCGTTATGGTTACCGGAAGCATGGCCTTTATTTCAACGGCATTAATGGCAACGGTATTATCCCCGCTATCACCCGGTACGGCGACCGAGCCTATCGCAGACCAGCTCAAGGGCTGCATTGTCGTACCACTGGCAACAGGGCCGAGAGGTACAGGTATTCCGTCCTCCTCTAAGACCCCGCTTACCGTAAGGGCCGAGGTACATTCGGTAGAAGTCGTCGTATCGTTTGAGCTGAAGAGCTGTATGTAGAGAGCATCCCCCCTCATATCTATAGGTTCACCATCGGAGTTTTCAAACTCAAAGGTTATGGGCACGTATCTGGCAATGGCATCTAAGGTCACAGCACTCAAAGAAACACCCGAGGCCATCTTAGTAAATGGCGCAATTGCCGCTATCGGAGTCGTGGCAATGGATGTCGTGACCGCACCGACGGTACTTCTTCCGCCGCCGATGGTAACGCCTGTGAGTATCGCTTCAGAATTCATCCAGCTGACACTTGCCTTATTGACGGTAAAGGTGCCGGCACTCGTATTATTGAGGAACATCGTTACGGTATTGTGAGGCGCCAAGGCCGACGTAGGGTCTGCCGAGCCGTCGGGCTGTATGGTAACGCCCGTCAAGACCTCTCTGTGCTTACCCTCGTCGGTAGCATCGTTGGGTATGTCGCAAGATGTACCGTAGATATCACCTACTGCGTCGTAGAGAGGGTCTTCGCACTTGATATCCCTGTCAATGCTTCCCGGGCTGATATCGCTTATCGACAACCAACCGGAGTAGTTATTGGCTTTAATGGTGGCGTAGACGTAATCGACATTATCGGGTTCTATATTCCTGTATATACAATCCAAGCCAGATACGCCGAAGGAGTAGAGCTCACCCTCTATATAAGGGAGACCATTGGTATGTACGGAAAAATCATTACTTGTGTGAATAAATCCGGCGGCCGTAAGGCTCGCGTTGACCATATCTACGGCAGTAGAGTCTTCAGGGGTGCCGAATGAGGCATTCCCGCTCTTTGCGTGAATGGTGTATGAGGCTATATCATAGTACCCTTGATCGAATACGTGGTTCATGCCGCCGAAGGATACATTAAACTTCGAACTACAACCCGATACCGATATATCTGTATCGACGTCCGGCCATATAGATAAATCTAAAGAGCCTCCATTACCCGGCGCGCCGCCTGGCTCATCACCGCACATAGTCGCCTGCGTTGTAACAACACCAATCGTACTGTTTGCATTGCCGCAGGTATCATAGGATATACCGAGATAACAATACTGCGTATCATTTAAGAGTGCCGGACTAAGCGGTGAAGGGTTTACCGCAGGTGTGATACACTCGGCATTTGATAGAGAATCACACATGACCGCATGGGTGGTATAGGCCGGAGATACCGTATCGTGCCCTGTAAAGATACCCGGCTCAAAGTCAATGCCACCGAATGCGTCGGTATTACTGTTAGGCAACAAGACACTATCGGTGTCGACCTGACCTGTCAATTCATCGATGGACGGACACTCCGCACCTGACTGAACATAGACGACCGAGTGAGCAAAGTCAGGTGCCTCTTCAAGTGAAGGGTTGGTTATTGTCAGGAATATCCTCTTCCAACCGGCCGCGTAGTCTATCTGCGGGTTTGGCGGCAATTCGGTATCGCCCGGTGTTGTATTACTTAGGTTAAAATCAGGGTAATCTGTAATATTAATGACCGCGTCACCTATACCGTCACCATATACGACGGCATAATCTGTGGCTACGGCCCACTGCCTCGATGAATCGGTATCAGCCGGAGCGTCGGTTCTCTTATCTATGAGCGTTGCATCACAGGTCTTTGGTATTATAGCGTAGTAGTATGTCTGGCAACCGATGAGCGCACTATCGGTAAAGCTCGTACTTCCGGCACCTACAGCCTTTTGACCCTCACCACCGTACGGGCTGGCGACCAACTCTACAGTGCCCACAGCCGTTATAGGCGCATTCATCGTAGCCAGGGGGTTAACGGCATCGACGTCGATATCGGGGAACGGTGCCGTAGATCTATAGATATTAAAGCCTATTACGTCGGTATTCTCCGCGGGATTATCCCACGTAATCGTGATGTTGTTTGTAGCCTCATCGGGCAAAGCACTCGTAATCGAAACAGGGAACGGCTTGGCCGGATTTATGACGGTATCGTCGACATCAACGCCGAAGTCGGAGTTGGTCTCCGTCTCATATGTAGTATTAGTCGTGGCGACTGACGTAACGTCACTGACATTACCGTCCAAATCGACGGCAACTATCTTAATAGTATACTTATTATTGTCGGTGGTACCGCCGTCCGAAGAGTAATGTTTAAGGTACAGGAGGTTATCCGCCGGGTTTGTGCCCGGTGCCAACGTATAGTAGTACTTGCTGTCACTCTCGTCCAAGATACCGTTGGTCGTGTCGTCGTCTATAAGGTCTCGCACAAAGACCCTCATGTTACCGCTACCGCCGCCGTCTTCGGTGTAGCTGATGGAGTAGTAGTTTATATCGGTATCGACATTGGTCGCAGGTGCGTTCCAACGAACATTAAGCTCTCCGCATGTACCTCCAACCCTTGCCCCGTTTGTTACCTCTCTGACCTGAAGCCCTGTCGGAGTGTTAGGAGGCGTTGGGTCAGGCTCGGCGGCATCGACGGAAAGGTTCCTAAGGTTAACGCGCGTCTTTGCCTCGACGGTCTTGGTGCCGCAGATTGTATCGACGGTAGTCTTTATGAATATCTCTATATAGCGCAGATCTCTAAGCGTAGCCTCATCATTAATCGGGCCAATGACCTCTGCTCCGTCTGCACCGTAGTACTTAAACTCAAGGCCGCCGGTGGCATCAGACGTATCAAGACCGCTTATTATGGCGTAACTGTCACCGGTAGAGTCAAGGCATAGCTCCCAATTGGCGCTATCGGCAGGGTCTGTCTCGCACTGGCGACGCATGAGACTATCACCCGAGGCGGAATAGGTTATGAGATACCTTATCGCCGCACGGTCAGGGTCGTTAAGGTCTTTCAGGGCCTCCATATAACGGAAGGTGACGCTGGCGGCATTAGCACCGGCCTCTACGGGAAGCGGCCCACCGGTCGTGGTAGGCACGCGATGTCCGGCGAGTATTATCTCTTTTTGCATCAGCTGTAGGGCGGCTCTCGCATTCTGTTGAGCACCGAGCATATCGTCCTGACAGGCCGAACGCTTATAGAATGTATTGTAGAGCGAATAGACACCGGCCATCAAGATTGCGGTAAGGGATAGGGCTATCAAGACCTCGATTAACGTAAAACCGTGCTCTCTGCCGCCGCTACCACCTGAGTTATTATCAGGAGACGCGGAACCGCGACGGCCGCCAAAGAAGACGCCGCGCAGTTTATTGAGCCTATTTGATATACCCATCATCATATTCGTTCAATTAACCTCATAAGGTTGATCTCAACATCTTAAGCTCTACACTATGGTCGCCCATGATATCGCTCCAATCCACAAAGACCGTAATAAGACGCATATCCCCGTCGTCTATACTTCCCGGGGAGTCACCGAATACAACACCATTACCATTTAAATCCATATACTCTACATCCCAAGACCATGTAAATACCGCATTATCAAGGGTGTCGGTATTCGGAGTGGGAGTACATGAGAAAACCGCGCCGACACTAGTACATGTCTTTGAAATACCGCCGACAGTCATATCTCTATTAAGGTGTTTGAAAGGCACGGCCTTGAGTGACTCCATCTTCTGGGTCGCAAGGTTAACACCCTGGGTCATGCGCCTGCCCATCTCGGTAGCCTTCATGCTCGTCGTTGCGAGAGATACCAACGCCAAGAGGGCGATAGAAAATATTATCATCGCTATCAAAACCTCAATGATAGTAAACCCTTTGTCCTTTAGAATTTCACTTCCGAATATAATCATCAGCACACTCAATTAGCACATCCAAGGTTAATACGTAAAAGCAAAACCATTAAATACCTATATATCTATTCCGTATTCATGACCACT
This sequence comes from Deltaproteobacteria bacterium, assembly GCA_030631875.1. Lineage (GTDB taxonomy): Bacteria > Desulfobacterota > GWC2-55-46 > GWC2-55-46 > DRQE01 > DAOVKH01. The sequence continues at coordinate 6,287 of DAOVKH010000016.1, forward strand.
ATATTACCGGTAAAGCGTCCAACAAATATGTCCATGGAGTAATTACCGTCATTTGACGCTACGGTAACCACCTTAAACATGGAAGGATCCCCATCCATGGTATCCCCGCAGGTACTTATGTCGCCCGATGTATCGGCGCCGCCATCCCACTTAAAGTATATTCTATTGCCCCCGGAACTTACGCAACTCTCAAGCACTACATCGATATCGCCGAAGCCCTCGCCCCTGACGGAATTAGTCGACTCCCAATCTATAGCCTGCCACGGCTGATCCTCAGAGGAATCTAAACTAAAGCTATCGACTACATCTTCGGTAAACCTTATGGCATAGAGCTTATTCTCCTGAATCGCCTTCAAGCGCGCCATCATGAGCTTTGCCGATATGTCTCGAGCCGTGCCGCGTACATGCCACTTAGGCACATTCGTATATAACCCTGGAATGGCTATCGCCATTATAATGGCGGCCAAAGCCATGACTATAATAAGCTCTACAAGGCTAAAGCCCTCTTCGCCTGCTCTATTGTTCTTAGTGCCAAGGGTAATTCTACCCTCAATACCTTTAATGCCTTTGAGCAAAAGGAGACCGCTTAAATAAACGCCGGCGGCATTCCTTAAAAGAGACTCTCTATCAGCTATGTAGGACCTTCTATTCATAATACAAACCCTTTTGAGCATCTTTAAAATATACTCCAAGGCATATAAATATGCAACCTGCGTGCCAAGACTAAGTAGCTGTTTTTAAAGGGAATTTAAAATACGGGCATGAAAAGTTTTCATAGATTATAACCTTTTATCTTATAAAGCAGGGCACGGTGGCTTATCTCCAATAACTCTGCAGCACGCGTCTTATTGCCTTTTGTTATCTCCATGGCCTTTACAATGAGCCTCTTTTCAAGGGCGATGCTGCCCTTCTTTATGGATATAGTATCTAAGTCGCAGCCGTCGCCTGCGGCCTCGCCCTTCGTCCCGTTCTTCGCCCCTCTAATGCCAAAGGCAGGGAAACTATCAGAGGAGAGTATATCTGAGTCTTCAAGTATTACGGCTCTCTCTATAAGGTTCTCAAGCTCCCTTACATTGCCCGGCCAACCATACGACAGGAGCTTATTAAGAGCTTTATCTGATAGCCCCTCGATACCCTTAGAGTACTTAAGAGCATAGCGGTCTATAAAGAGCTTGGCGAGCCCCGGTATATCCGAGCATCTATCTCTAAGCGGCGCTATGGCTATCGGTATTATATTGAGCCTGTAAAAGAGGTCTTCACGGAAGTTGCCCTTTGAGACCTCGGCCTCAAGGTCTCTGACCGTCGCGGCTACGACCCGCGCGTCTATCTTCACATCCAACGTATCGCCAAGGCGTCGTATCTCGCCTTCCTGAAGCACGCGAAGGAGCTTTACCTGAAGCTCAAGGGGAAGCTCCCCTATCTCATCTAAGAATATCGTTCCGCCTTGAGCTTCCTCAAATAGACCGACCTTACTCCTTACGGCATCGGTAAACGCTCCCTTTACGTGCCCGAATAGCTCGCTCTCAAGGAGGTTTTCGGGTATGGCACCGCAATTTACTGCAACAAAGGGCCCTTTGGCTCGTTTACCGGAGAAGTGCAGAGCCCTTGCTATGAGCTCCTTCCCTGTGCCTGTCTCTCCGGTTACGAGGACGGTCGTATCGTAGTCAGAGACCTTCCTTACGAATTCTAACATCTCCAACATGGATTTGTCTTCGGTATATATCTCTCCCGTATCGACGGCTCGCTCTTCCTTCAGGCGCTCGTTCTCTCTCTTGAGCTTCTCTCTCTCCTCGGCCTTCTTGAGTGTAAAGATTATCTCCTCGACCTTAAAGGGTTTGGATATATAGTCGTAAGCACCGAGCTTCATGCACTCAAGGGCTACGTCCATCGTACCGTAAGCGCTCATCATTATAATGGTCGCAGATGTCAGGGGACGCCCTCTGCGTCCTTTTTTTATCTTCTTTAAGAGTCCCGGACCATCCAAGCCCGGCATCCTTATATCCGAGAGTACGAAGTCAAAGTCTTCCTTCTCAAAGACCTTAAGCGCACTCTCCGCACCTTCGCAGACGACTGTATCGTAGCCCTCTTTCTTGAGTATAACGGAGAGCATGTGACGCATACTCTCTTCGTCATCTATAACCAGTATCTTCATGCCTGATGCCTCTCTCTATACGCCTCTGTCTTCTCTTAAGATTAGTACCTTAAATTCAGTTCCGCCTTCGGGACGGTTCGCTACCTCTATCATACCGCCGAATGCCTTTATAATACTCTCGGAGACAAATAAGCCGAGGCCTGTTCCGTGGCCTGCCTCCTTTGTCGTAAAGAAGGGGTCGAATATCTTCTCCATATCTTCTGCAGGTACGCCCGGGCCGTTATCCATAAACGATATAGCGACGAACTCGCGTGCCCTTTCAGCGCGCTTTGCAATTGCGCCGCCGCGCACCTCCCCGTCCTCATCCTCATTAAGGCCTATTCGTTCAAGAGATGTCTTAACGATAAGCACCCCTTTAGCCTCCATTGCATCCGAGGCATTGGAGAATAAGTTTATAAAGACTTGACGAAGCTTGTCTTCGTCTATAAGTACGCCTGCGGAGTCTCCGCTAAAGTCAAAGTTCAGGGTCAATTGCTCTTCGTCCTTTGCCATTGGCTCGAGTGTTTCTCTTAAGAGTGCCTCTACGTCTACGATATCGAGCGGCGTCTTGGCCGTCCTAGATAGGTCGAGGAACTCGCGCACTATCTTATCTATACGCCCAAGCTCACGCTCTGCTCTCGTAATTATATCACGCCCCTCGTCGCCCTCAAGGTCGCCCCTTGCGAGTATGCCCAAGTATCCGCTCAAGGCTCCGAGCGGATTGCCTATCTCATGGGCAATGCCTGCGGCAAGGCGTCCGACGGCGGCAAGGGTCGTAGTCCTCAACAGTTCTTCTCTTGCGCTAAGTAGCTCTGTGTTAGTCTCTTCGAGTGTCGTTATCTCTGCTTCAAGCTTTGTGGCCATGGTGTTGAAGGCTCTGCCCAAGCGGCCTATCTCATCGGCGCGAACTATGTCGGCTCTCTCGTCAAGATCTCCGGCGGCTATCTTAGTGGCCGCCTGCTCAAGCTTTCTCAATGGGCGCACTATATGTGCCGAGATTAGATATATGCCAAATGCCATGATTATTATCGAATCTATGATGGCATAGAATATTATAAAACTGCGAAGCCCCTTCAGGTGCGCGGCAACGCCACTCATCGAAAGTGCGAAGTCCGCGGTATAATTCGCCCGCTGACCAACCTTATCGGTAACCGAGACGTAGAGCATAGTAACAGGGCCTTCGAATATGCCTCCGCCGCCGACCCTATATATATACAGCCCCTCCGATGAGACGAGCATACTGCCCTTACTCTTCGGAAGGTCTCCGTGAGAAAAGACGACCTTCCCTCTTGAATCCTTTATGACCATAGAAGATATGGCGGCCTCGGTAACTATAGCGGCGGCAACCCTTGCAACCTTTTCATCGGCACCGGGACCGCTCTCCTTCAGCAGTGTGGTTCTAAGCAGTAAGCCCGCGAGCTTTGCCTCATCGCTCTTTGTCATAAGCGTACTGCTCTGCAAGACCGATACACTTATGATTCCTATCAGACCTATAGCCGCTATCGTCGTTACAACGATACCGGTTATGAGCTGGCCTCTGATGCCAAGCTCTCTTTTGAGTTGGCTTCGAAGATAACTTAAAAGACTGCCTTTAGTCTCTCCACTCATACATTCCACAACGTATTAATGTACCAACCTATGATAGCCTCGCCACAGAAGATATATATGAGCGCGCCTATCGCCAAGAACGGCCCGAATGGCAGTGCGTACTTTGCCTTCTTGCCGAATATAACCATAAAGCCTACGCCGACTAAAGCACCGAAGGTCGATGCTCCAAAGAGTGTGAAGACCACACCCTTCCACCCAATAAACGCCCCTATCATGGCGAGCAGCTTTACATCTCCGCCGCCCATGCCCTCTGTTCCGGTGACGAGGTGATAGATGAGTGCTACCCCTAAGAGTACGCCCCCGCCGACGACTATACCAGTAAAGGAGAAGAGTACGCCCTCCAATATATCGGGATACCTCATCGCAATAGTTGCTATAAAGCCTACGGCTATCATCGGAAGGCTTATGACGTCCGGTATTATCCTATGGGTAAGGTCTATGAAGGTGATGGTTATAAGTGCCGTCGTAAGGACGCCGAATAAGAGGAACTCGCCGCTCAAGCCAAAACGCACATAGAGGGCTATCGCAAAGGTCGCCGTCAATACCTCTACGAACGGGTACTTTATCGATATAGGAAAACTACAATTGCGGCACCTGCCGCGAAGCATGATGAAGCTCAAGACGGGTATATTATCGTAGAAGCGTATCGCTCTGCCGCAGGAAGGACAACTCGACGAAGGCGAGACTATGGATTTTTTCTCAGGTATACGGTAGATACAAACATTTAAAAAACTACCGATGAGTGAACCGAAGACTCCTACTGCCACGTATAGATATAGCTCCGGCATTAACGCAATGGATTCGAGTATAGTCATTGTATTATATTGATACTTTCCTTAGAAGTTATCCGCTAAAAGCTGTCGGGCAGATGCATCTTACGTGCCTCTATGACAATCGCTACTATATCGGCGGAGAAGAGAATGGCCTCACGCGCGTCTCTTTCGTTTATGACCTCGGCCGGTATGCCACCCGGTATTGCATCCGGGAAGCGGCTCGTCTTATAGTAGAGATCGAGCCTACCCGCACCGCCAACGAAAGGCTTCAAGGCTTCGTCGTATGTAATGGCACGCTCCAGAAGCTCTACGACGGAACGCGTCTCGTGTGCGTCTTCTTTATTAAGAAAGAGGAATGCCCTCAAGGCCTTTGCCGCCGCCTGTTGGGCAAGGAAGCATACGACCGAATGAAAACCACCCTCTAAGTTCCAATCGCCGGCTCTTTGGTCGTACTCGGCCTGACGAAGCCACCTGTCGAATTCTTTATCGAGTGTTTCCATTATAAAAAACCTCCTCTGCTTCTAAGTCCTGTACTGCGAATTGAGTTTAACGTAGCCGTAAGAGAGATCCGTCGTCCAGAGCGTATAGGTGCCCTTGCCTGACTTCATGTCAACCATCAATTCCACGTCGCGTTTTTTCATGACGCGCGCCGCCGCCAATTCTTTACCCGTATCAACGCCTCTGGCAAATACCTTAACGCCACCTATTACTATATCGGTCTTTTCAGGGTTCACGCTCACATCTATTGACCCAAGCTCGGCTATTATGCGCCCCCAATTAGGGTCTCCTCCAAAGAGTGCCGTCTTGACGAGTATGGACTCAGCGAGCGCGCGTGCCGCGCGCTCGGCTTTCGTTGCTGAGGCCGCGCCCTTTACCGTAAGCTCGACGAACTTCGTCGCCCCCTCGCCGTCGCGCACTATCATGTGGGCAAGCCTCAATGACAGCTCATTTAATAATTGAGAAAATTTCTTATAGGCCAAAGACGCAGGTTTTATAAGCTCTCCGCCTGCCGCGCCATTTGCGAATATCAGTGCCGTATCATTCGTTGACATACCGCCGTCAACGGTTATGCGATTAAAGGAACCGCCAACGGCCTCCTTCAATGCCTTCCTTAAAGCGGCGGCCGAAATATTGGCATCGGTCATAAAGTAGGCAAGCATAGTTGCCATATCGGGGCGTATCATGCCCGCGCCCTTTGCTATGGCCGTTATGGTGATGACCTCGTCGCCTATTTGAACCTTACCTGAGATGGTCTTCATAGAGGCATCGGTCGTCATTATAGCCTCGGCCGCCGAGGTGAAGCCTTCGGCACTGAGTGCCTTAACGAGCTTCGGTATACCTCTCTCTATCTTCAATACATCCAAAGGTACGCCTATGACACCTGTACTCGACACCAACATCTCGCCTGACTTGAGGCCAAGCTCGCGCTCTATGGCCTTGAGTGTCTTATCTGTCGCGCGGATACCTGCCTTGCCCGTACAGGCGTTGGCATTGCCGCTGTTGATTATAACGCCTTTTGAACGCCCTGTCTTTGTGCGCACGATATCGACATCTATGCTTGAGGCTTTTACGCGGTTGGTCGTAAATACGCCGGCAACACGGGCCGGCAAGTCGCTTACGATGAGTGCTAAATCTTTAGTGCGGGTGGTTTTTATTCCAACGGATACGCCTGCGGCTCGAAAGCCCTTTACCTTAAGCGGACGCTTTGTTATTGACTTTATATGGTTTACGGAAGTCTTAGGTTTCACGGGGTTACGCCCTCCAAATAAAGAAGAACCCTTGCGGGTCGTTCCTTAAGAGTTGTCTTTATCGCAACACTTCTTATACTTCTTACCGCTGCCGCAAGGGCACGGCTCATTCCTGCCGACCTTATCTACGGCTCTACGCACGGGGCGTTGTTTCTCGGCTCTTTGCTGGCCTTCGCCGTCGCCGCCCTGAGACTGCGCGCTCGCCACCTCGTCACGGCCGTAAGTCATGGCCTGCTCCTTCGGACGTATATCATTCATGGTGTCGGCCGCGCCTGCAGGCTCGACCTTTACCTTAAACAACCTCTCCGCTACCTCGCCCTTCATCCTGAATAGCATCTCGGCGAATAACTCAAAGCCCTCGCGCTTATACTCATTTAGCGGATTCTTCTGCCCGTAGCCTCTAAGCCCTATGCCGCCCTTAAGGTGATCCATCGTCAGGAGGTGATCCTTCCAGAGATTATCTATCGTTATGAGCATTAACATCTTTTCGACCTCGCTCATGACTTTGTCGCCAACGTTCTCGACCTTCTCTTCATAACGCTTCCAGGAGTCTTCGACTATACGCTCGGTAAGGGCTTCCGTATTACCGGAAGAAGCATCTATCGTTATGCCGAAGACACCCTCCAGGTTTTCATTCAAATCCTCCAAGTCCCACTCAGAGGAATCCGTCTTCTCGTCTATATGGGTATCGACTATCCCCTCGGCGACCTCTTCTATGAATTCCTTAAATAACTCACGCAGACCTTCTGAGTCTAATACCTTTCTGCGATACTCATAGACGACTTGGCGTTGCTGGTTCATAACGTCGTCATACTCAAGCAAATGTTTTCTTATATCAAAGTTATGCGCTTCGACCTTCTTCTGCGCACCTTCGACGGCTCGTGATACGATACTGTGCTCTATCGGGGTATCTTCATCCATGCCGAGCCTATCCATGATAGAGCCTATGCGCTCGCTTCCGAATATACGCATCAGGTCGTCTTCCAATGAAAGGTAAAAGCGCGTTGACCCGGGGTCTCCCTGACGTCCGGCACGCCCTCTAAGCTGATTATCGATCCTCCGTGATTCATGGCGCTCTGTGCCTACTATATGGAGTCCTCCGAGGGCCAAGACCTCTTGCCTCTCGGCCTCGCAGGCAATGGTTGCTTCTTCAAGAGCCTTTGCGTATGCCCCGGTGGTGTCGTCCTTCGGTGCCTTCTCCGAGGCCATGGCTTCGGGGTTTCCGCCAAGTACGATATCGGTTCCACGCCCCGCCATATTCGTAGATAATGTTACCGAGCCTATGCGTCCGGCCTGTGCGACGATATATGCCTCCCGCTCATGCTGTTTGGCATTCAAGACATTATGCTTAAGTCCCGCCTGCTTTAACATCTTTGAGAGCTTCTCGGAGTCTTCGATAGATATCGTACCGACAAGTACGGGCCTGCCCGTCTCACGCAGCTCTTCTATATCGCGTATTACTGCTCTGAACTTCTCGGCACCGGTCTTGTAGATAAGGTCGGGCGGATCTTTTCGCATAAGTTCTTTATTCGTAGGAATGAC
>DAOVKH010000180.1 GCA_030631875.1 Deltaproteobacteria bacterium
CATATTCGGGCGGCTTGGATACCTCCGTCATAATACAGTGGCTGATAGAAACATATGGGTGCGAGGTCGTGGCCTTTGCCGCAGATGTCGGTCAGGGTGCTGAGGTTAAGCCACTTAAGGCCAAGGCACTTAAGAGTGGTGCAAAGAGTGCTTACATAAAAGACTTGAAGGAAGAGTTCGTTAAAGACTTTGTATTCCCCATGCTAAGAGCGGCAGCTGTATATGAGGGTGGTTATTTGCTTGGTACTTCCATTGCGCGCCCTATAATAGCAAAGGCGCATATGGAGATCGCCCGCCAGGTAGGAGCCGATGCCGTATGCCACGGCGCAACCGGTAAGGGAAATGATCAGGTGCGCTTTGAGTTGAGCTACTACTCAATTGACCCGAAGATAAGGGTCATAGCTCCGTGGCGTGAGTGGACGATGAGTGGGCGTAGCGATCTCATGGACTATGCCAAAAAGCACGGCATAAAGGTTACATCCACAAAGAAGAAACCATATAGCATTGATCGTAATCTGATGCACATAAGTTTTGAGGGCGGCACGCTCGAAGACCTCACAAAAGAAACTCCGCTTGATACCTACGTGATGACCGTTCCATTGGAGAAGGCCCCGAATAAGGCCGCTTACGTTGATATAGAGTATAAGAACGGTGATCCGATAAAGGTAAATGGCAAGAAGCTTAGTCCGGCGAATCTCCTGCATAAGCTTAACCTTATAGGCGGTAAGCATGCTGTAGGGCGAATCGATTGCGTCGAGAGCCGCTACGTTGGCATGAAGTCAAGGGGCGTATATGAAACCCCCGGCGGAACGATACTCCACGCCGCGCGCATAGGGGTCGAGTCCATTACAATGGATAGAGATGTCATGCACCTGCGCGACAGTCTCGTTAGCCGCTACGCCGAGCTTGTCTACTACGGCTACTGGTTCGCTCCGGAGCGTGAAGCACTGCAGGCTCTGGTAGATGAGGCAACGAGAGTCGTAACAGGTAAGGTTCGCATTAAGCTCTATAAGGGTAATGCCATAGTCGTATCGCGCGAGGCAAAAAGTTCTATATACAGCGAAGACTTCGCTACATTCGAATCGGACGACGTATACGACCAGCGCGACGCCGAAGGGTTTATAAAGATAAACGCTCTTAGGCTAAAGCTTCGAGCCATGGCCGCAAAGGGGCGTAAATAAACGGATGAGGTATGCAAGATTTTTAGTGGACGGTAAGACCCATTCCGGCATTATAGAGGGCGAGACGGTATTTGAGTTAAAGGGTGGCGACGTACTTGGATGCGCGCAGGCGTATGATAGTATAATTGACGGAAATATTATCGCCAAGGGCGATAGCTCTTGGCCGTTAAATAGTGTTAAGTTGCTGGCTCCGGTATTGCCTTCAAAGCTCGTTGCAATGGGGCTTAACTACAGGGCGCACGCCGAAGAGTTCGGCTTTGTCATACCTGAAGACCCGATGGTACTCTTAAAGCCGACGACGGCTATCATAGGTATTGGCGACGAGATCGTTTATCCAAGTCATATGTCCAGACGTGTTGATTGTGAGGCAGAGCTTGGTATCGTAATATCCAAGCGTGCCAAGAATCTTTCAATAGAAGACGCAAAGGACTATATCTTAGGCTATACTTGCGTTAATGATGTTACGGCGCGCGACCTGCAGAAGAGCGATGGTCAGTTCATACGCGCAAAGGCCTTCGATACATTCGCGCCGATTGGGCCGTGGATAGAGAGTGATATTGATCCTGAGAATCTTTCGGTCGAGAGCTATGTCAACGGCGAGCTTCGCCAAAGCGGGCACTCAAGCGATATGGCAAAGAACGTATTTGAGGTAGTGAGTTTTGTTTCAAAGATAATGACGCTCCTGCCCGGAGACGTCATAGCCACAGGCACGCCATCGGGTAACGGCAAGATGAAGCCCGGCGATGAGGTGGAGATACGCATAGAGGGCATCGGAAGCCTCACCAACACAGTTGTAGCTAACACTTTTATAGAAAAATAATAATAGAGATAAGAAGGAGTAAGTATAGACATGGCCGAATCGTACATTCAAGAACTCTTTGCCAAGCGTATTGGCGGTAACACTTTTGGTAAGGATACGAAGATATATAAATTCGAAAAGATTAAGCGTGCCAAGATGGCGGCGCGTGAGAAGAACCCAGGTAAGGAGTTATTTGACTTTGGTGTGGGCGAGCCCGATGAGATGGCCGCAGATATGGTAGTCGAAGCGCTTCGTATAGAGTGTGCTAAGAGCGAGAACAGGGGCTACGCCGATAACGGTATAGACGAGTTAAAGCAGGCCGTTGTTAGGTATATGGATAAGGTCTTTGGCGTTACGGGCATTGACACTGATAAAGAGGTAATACACTCGATAGGCTCAAAGCCGGCTTTAGCCATGATACCGGAGGCCTTCATAGATAAGGGCGACGGCGTGCTGATGACCGCTCCGGGTTATCCCATAATAGCGACTCACACGGAGTGGAATGGCGGGGTTACCATAAAACTGCCGCTACTTAAGGAGAACGGTTTCCTCCCCGACTTGGACGCTATAAAAGAGAAGGATAAGAAGCGTGCCAAGATACTCTACCTTAATTATCCCAATAACCCGACCGGTGCCGTAGCGACCGAGGCATTCTACAAGAAGGCCATAAAGTTTGCAAAAGAGAACGACCTTATCATAGTTCAGGACGCGGCATACGCCGCCCTTGTCTATGATCAAAAGCCCTTGAGTTTCCTCTCCGTCGAAGGTGCGAAGGATGTAGGCATTGAGATACATTCATTCTCAAAGGCATATAATATGACGGGCTGGAGATTGGCCTTTGTCGTTGGTAATGCGAGCATTGTAAGTGCCTTCGCGAATGTTAAGGATAACTTCGACTCAGGTCAGTTCATTGCCATACAGAAGGCAGGCGTATATGCTCTGGAGCACCCGGAGATTACGGAGAAGATAGCCGTTAAGTATAAGCGCAGACTTGAGATGATGGTCGATGCTCTGAATTCGGCGGGCTTTAGCGCAGAGCTTCCAAAGGGCTCGTTCTATCTTTATGTTAATGCCCCGAAGCGTGCAGGTAAGGTAGAGTTCGCTTCGGCTGAAGATGCCTCAGGGTATCTCATAACAGAGGCCTCGATATCTACCGTTCCGTGGGACGACGCAGGAGCGTTTCTGAGGTTCTCGGCAACCTTCAGCGCAAAGGGCGAAGCCGATGAACGACGCGTAACAGAAGAGATGGGCAAACGTCTTAAAGCTCTCGACCTCGGATTTTAGTTTGGCGGTATCGTGAAGCGTGTCTTCATAGCCGTAGGCTCTAATATCGGTGACGGCCTTAAGAATTGCCGTCAAGCCGTAGATAGAGTGAGAAGGCTTACTAAGGTATCTGCCGTTTCGTCTTACTATAAGACAAAACCTTGGGGTGGAGATAGTATTGAAGCTCAGGCGGACTTCATAAATGGCGTTATAGAGATAGAGACCGAGCTTACCGCAGAAGAGTTGTTGAAGGCTCTAAAGGCGATAGAGGTCGATATGGGGCGAGTTAAAGCCGCCCACTGGGGCCCTCGCGTAATAGATCTCGATATTATATTTTACGGTAACGAGATAATAGATGAAGACGATCTTAAGGTTCCGCATCCGTATATGCATGAGCG
>DAOVKH010000022.1 GCA_030631875.1 Deltaproteobacteria bacterium
AGGCACGGGGTCTTCCAGGTAAGGAACGACCTCTTTGCCCATCTCACGCAGGGATAGTGTCATGCCAAGCAAAGAGCCGACGGCATCGGCCTCAGGGCCGACGTGCGATACGACGACTATGCGCTTTGCCTTCTTAATCTCTGCGACTATTAGATCTATCGCTTCTTTTATTTCTTCTTTTTTCATAAAGAACAAATCCCCATTAAAATAAAGAACTACTCGCCTGCTTCTTCGGTCTCGTCGGCTTTGTGCATCTTCTGAATAACGCTCTCTAAGTGGCTTGCGTACTCAAGCGAGTCGTCGTAAATGAACCTTACATTCGGAATGCTTTTAAGGCTAAGCCTCTTTGAAAGCATCCTGCGTATGAAAGGTGCCGCGCTATTTAAACCCTCCAGGCTGTCGGCAATCTCCTCTTTATCAGCCTCAGGCTCTCCGCCCTCTTTGGGCATAAGGCTAAAGAGTATCTTCGCGTTCTTCAGGTCTTTGCTCATCATGACGCGCGTAACCGTTACGAACCCGATACGCGGGTCTTTAAGGTCACCATGGAGCAATATACCGGCGACCTCGACTTGGATGAGGTCGCCAACTCTCTCTGAGCGATTATGTGCCATAAGAACTTTCTTCGTTGATTATGATGATTATAAATGATAAGAAGGCGCAGCCCCACTATGCAGATACGCGCCCCCAATTCAGGCAGGAGACTACTTACTCTTTAAAGCGTTGCGGCCTCTTCTTTAAGTAAGAAGGCCTCTATTACATCACCCTCTTTTAGATCATTATATCCGGCTATCCCTATACCACACTCATAGCCCGTGGCAACCTCTTTTGCATCGTCTTTAAATCTCTTGAGCGAGCTTACGTCGCCCTCATATATAACGACGTTATCGCGCACGAGACGTAACTTGGCAGACCTTGTAATCTTACCGTCTACGACGTAAGAACCAGCAATAGTGCCTACCTTCGATACCTTGAAGACCTCTCTAACCTCTGCGCGCCCAAGGGTCTCTTCTCTGATGATTGGCTCAAGGAGACCTTCCATTGCCTTCTTTATATCATCGGTAACGTCGTAGATGACCCTATAGAGTCTTATATCAACTGCTTCTCGTTCGGCTAACTTAGCGGCCTTTGGCTCGCTCCTGACATTAAATCCTATTATAATAGCACCCGAAGTTGAGGCGAGCATAACGTCGCTCTCGTTAATGCCTCCGGCCGCCGAGTGTATAATATTAACACCGACCTTATCGGTCGATAGCTTCATGAGTGAGTCCTTCAAGGCCTCTATCGAGCCCTGCACATCACCCTTGATGACGATATTCAGCTCCTTTACGTCGCCTTTGCTTAGGTGCTCAAAGAGATCTTCCAGAGAAACCTTTACATTCTTGCCCTTATTCTCCATCGACGTCTTACGGCTACGCAATTCTACTATCTGCCTCGCCGTGGCCTCGTCCTTGACCATAGAGAAGCTGTCTCCTGCAAGTGGTACGCCCGAAAGACCAAGTATCTCTACAGGTGTCGAAGGGCCTGCTTCTTTTATCCTATTGCCGCAATCATCTAACATGGCCTTTACCCTGCCGGAAAATTCTCCTGCGACACAGTCGTCTCCAACCTTGAGCGTTCCGTTCTGTATGAGTACGGTCGATACGGCACCTCTGCCCTTATCGAGCTTTGCCTCAACTATAACGCCGCTGGCCTGCGCCTTCGGGTCTGCCTTAAGCTCAAGCATATCGGCCTGAAGCACTATCATATCGAGCAAAGTATCTATATTAGTCTCTGCCTTTGCAGAGACCTCAACCATTATAGTATCGCCGCCCCACTCCTCTGAGACGAGCTCATACTCGGTCAATGCCTGCATTATCTTCTTAGGGTCTGCGTCCGGTAGGTCTACTTTATTTATAGCAACTATGATGGGAACGCCTGCGGCCTTTGCGTGGTTTATGGCTTCAACGGTCTGCGGCATAACGCCGTCATCTGCGGCAACGACCAATATTACGATATCCGTAGCACCGGCACCGCGCGAACGCATGGCCGTAAAGGCCTCGTGTCCGGGTGTATCCAAGAATGTGATATCGCCCTTCTTAAGCTCAACACGATATGCGCCTATGTGTTGTGTTATGCCTCCGGCCTCGCCGCTCGCAACACGCGCTTTTCTTATTACATCAAGCAGGGATGTCTTACCGTGGTCAACATGACCCATTACGGTAACTATCGGTGCTCTCGAAACCATCTCGCCTTTTTCAGCAACACCTTTGGCTGTAGCCTCTATCAGATGCTCTTCTTTTACCGCTACATCCTCAACACCATAGCCATACTCTTCGGCAATGAGGGCCGCGGTTTCGAAGTCAATAAATTCATTGACCGAGACCATTATCTCAAGCGCCATCAACTTCTTTATTATCTCTCCGGCTCTTACACCAAGCTTCTGACTAAACTCGGAGACGGTTATGGTCTCAGAGACCTTAACGACCATCTTAGATGCACCGGGTTTGGTAATCTCCGTCTTATTGAGAGCTCTGGAGAATTGAGTCTGCTGCGGCCTTCTAAATCTATCCCTCTGCTGAAAACGCTTGCCCTTACCTCTTCTGGCAAAGACCGGTCTCACCGGACTTGGCCTCTCAAAGGGCTTCTTCTTCTCGAATATCTTGACCTCGCGCTTGATAGTCGCCGGAGCGTCTTTCTTGGCAGGTTCTTCTGAGGGCTTTACAACTGCGGGAGCCGTCTTCTTCGCAGACTTCTTGGTAAATGTCTTCTTCTTGGCGGCGGCGGCAGCCGGCGCACTCTCGGCCTTAGCTTCTTTCTTAGCCGGAGCCTTAGCGGCGACCTCTTCGGTCTTTGAAGGAGCGGGCTTGTCGGCAACTGCAGGCTCTGCTTTAGCATCTTCCTTAGGAATTTGCTCAGGCTCGACGACCTTCTCTTCAGGAGGCTTCTTGGCCGCACGTCTTCTTATGACCGCAGGCTTTATCCGCTTTTCTTCTATCTTGGCCTTAGGAGCCGTATCAACAACTTCTTCTTTTAGCTTATCTTCTACCATAAGTTTTTTATCTGCGCCTTAAATACATTTTTTATATGACTAAGCCCTCTTAACTCCACCTACCCTGCTTCTTCAAAGCCTAACTCCGCCAAGAGTCGGCCTGAATCAACGGGAGGAAGTGTCGCCTTAAAGGCCTTTGAAAAACCTCTCTTACAACCGCCAACTACGCACTCTATATTCTTACAAAGATATGCCCCTCTGCCCGGAAGAGTCTGCGACTTATCCGCCATAACAGCCCCATCCTTAACGACAACTCTAAAGAGTTCGCTCTTTAAACGAACCTTAAAACAAAAGAGACACCGACGGGTGGGCACAGGACTTACTCTGCGTCCTTTGCCGCCGTAAGCATTGCTTCTGCCTTCTTCTCGCCAATACCCTCTATGGCCACTAAATCCTCTACGGTAGTACCTGCTACGTCGGCTATCGTCTTAAAGCCTGCCGATATAAGTGCCTCGGCCGTCTTCGCCCCAACACCCTTAAGCGTTGAAACGCTATCTGCACTACCCTCATCACCGTCAGACGACTCGGAGGATTTCTTTATGCCTGCCGCCTCGACCTCTCTCTTCAGTGCTTCTTCTGGCGAAAGTGTTTCGGCCTGACCATCATTCATCTCTGTTTCCGTATGTATGTCTATCTTCCATCCCGTTAGCTTTGCCGCAAGGCGGACGTTTTGTCCACGCTTGCCTATGGCAAGCGAAAGCTGGTCGTCCGGGACGATTACTTCCATAGAATGGTTTTCGTCGTCTACAAGAACTCTCGATATCTGAGCCGGAGATAGAGCGTTCTTGGCGAGCATTGCCGGATCCTCGGACCAATGTATTATATCTATCTTCTCGCCCTTAAGCTCCTGAACGACAGACTGAACGCGCGAGCCCTTTATTCCGACACAGGCTCCTACAGGATCGACATCCGTATTGTTAGAAAGAACGGCTATCTTAGCCCTGTCGCCAGGCTCTCTTGCTGCCTGCTTAATCTCTACTATCCCCTCGTATATCTCAGGAACCTCCATCTGGAATATATTAACGAGGAAGCTCGGATGGGTTCTTGAGAGTATTACCTGTGTGCCGCGGGTATCGTTCTTTACGTCCAAGACAACGCCTCGGATACGTTCACCCTGACGATAGCTCTCACGCCTTACCTGCTCCTTCTTTGGAAGCACGGCCTCGGTACGTCCAAGGTCTACGATTATATCACCTCGTTCAAACCTCTGAACCATTCCGGTAACTATCTCGCCAACCTTTTCGCTATACTCAGTGAATACGATATTACGCTCTGCCTCGCGCACCTTCTGTATTATAATCTGCTTGGCCGTCTGTGCGTCTATCCTTCCAAACTCATTACTGTCAAGTTTAAAGCCAAGGCTATCGCCAAGCTCGGATTCGGGGTCGTCTAAAAGTGCCGCTTTGAGCGATATCTCTCCATCGGGATCTTCGACATCTTCAACGACGGTCTTAAATACAAATAACTCTATCTCGTCGGAATCTTCGTTATATTGAGCCTCTATCTCTTTGCCGTGCCCAAACCTCTTCTCGGCGGCCTTAAGCAGAGCCGACTCCATGGCATCAATAAGGACCTCTTTGGTTATCCCTTTGTCCTTGCCTACCTGCTCTATAATATGTGACAAATTACTAAACATAATGCCTACTCTCCTCTTACCTAATGCTGACTAAAACCTTATAGCTCTACTTCGAGCCGTGCCCTATCTATATTGTAATACTCTATCTCGTAGGTATTGCCTTCTGCGTCTGTGACCGTTATGGCCTCAGAGCCTTCGCTTGCTTCGCTAAGCGTTACCTTAAAGTTACGCCTTCCGTCTATGGCTTCCTTCACCTTAAGGACTATCTTCTTACCTACCGACGATATGAAATCCTTCTTCCTGATTAACGGACGATCAAGGCCCGGAGAAGAGACCTCAAGGGAGTACCTCGCATCTACAATATCTTCTACATCGAGGAGCGTGCTTACCTCTCGGCTAACCCGAGTACAGTCGCCGACCGTTACATTGCCCGACTTGCCTGCGTCAGATGAATCACTCGGACGGTCTATTAAAAGACGTAGTATCTGCCTGCCGTCTTCGTTTACGTAGATTACCGCCACAAGCTCAAGACCAAGGTCATCGGTTATCGGCTCTACTATGGAACGAACCTTATCTTCTACTGTATTTGCGGTCATTAGCTAATTTAAACTTCTTATAGTAATACTAAGGAATTAAAAAAAATACCCCCATAAATAAAAAAGCGGGCAAAAGCCCACTCTAAGTAAGAGAGTAATTCCTCATAAGTTATCATGGCTAATGGACAATTGCAAGCAGAAAAAAAGCAAACTCATAACTCGAAAAACAGGCCGAGACCTTAATGTCGGCGACAGAGCTAGCCATCACCTGCAGACAATCGTAAAATACGCTTGTATAATCATCGGCACTTTGTTATACTTTACGAAATTTTAAAAGTTTTACTCATGCGACTTATCGTATCTATGAAATTCACCTTTATTATGTAGAGGAGCTTTTTATGGCCACCAAAACCACTGCTACAAAGACAAAAAAGAAGACCGTAACAAAAGCACTTAAGTTTAAAGATGTTAAGAAGATTAAAATAAAGACCATAGACCCGGACATAGCCACACAGAAAGGGCTATTCAACGAGGGTTGTTACGGCAGTGGTTGTAACGACATCTGCTGTGAGTACGGCTGTGATGTGGATTACGCATCATACAAGCTCATCCTAAAACACAAAAAACTCATCGAGCCTCTCATTAAGGCAAAGGTCGAAGACTGCTTTTCAACGGAGCTGAAGGTCGACGACGACTACATAGGCGGCGGCTTCAGGGAGACGGCCGTTAGAGACAGCGACGAACGGTGCGCCTTTCACCTGAGAAAGAAAAAAGGCTGTTCGCTATTCTACCTATGGATGACAAAGGGGCTTACCAAACGCCTAATACCTACCATATGCAGAACATACCCCATAACCTGGCATCGAGGACACCTCTTCGTAGACAGGCCGCTTAGGAGTATCTGCAAGTGTCTGGAATCCTCGGGAGGCAAGAAAGTACCGTCACTCTACGAGACACAAAAGAAAGAGGTCAAGGCTCTCTTCGATCTTCCAAAGAATGAACTCTCCAAGATAGAGCAGATTGTAAAAGACAAGTAACCTCTTAAAGCTAAAGACCACACAAATAAAATACGCCCCTCATTAAGGTCTTAATGAGGGGCGCTTTATATTTCTTTGTGAGTTCAGACCCTTTTGCTTCGCGGCCTAAATAAACGACAAGGCTGCCTACTCTACTACGCGAACCTTCATCTCAACCCTATCATCCGGAAGATCGTTCGAGTTGCGTGGCATAGCCACTATCTTATCTACTGCATCCATGCCGCTTACGACCTTACCAAAGACCGTATACTGCTTGTCGAGGAAGGTCGAATCCTTAACGACTACAAAGAACTGCGAGCCTGCACTATTCGGGTCCTGAGATCTCGCCATCGAGAGTATCCCCCTTACATGCGATATATCACTGAACTCGGCATCGACGTTATGGTCGGGGCCTCCCATACCGTAGCTTCCGACATTCGTTCCTTTGGTGTTCGGGTCTCCGCCTTGAATCATAAAGCCCGGTATCACGCGATGGAATATCGTGCCATCGTAGAAACCGTCCTTGGCGAGTGTCGTAAAGTTTTCAACATGCTTAGGTGCTACATCAGGGTAAAGCTCAAGCTCTATATCACCGAACTCTGTCTCTATAACCGCACCAACCTTAACTGCATCTTCTGAAGCCATATCACAATCTCCTTTAAGTTATCTTTAACCTACCACAATTCGACACTAAAGACGGTTGAGGCGCTACTCTACTACACGAACCTTCATCTCAACCCTCTTGTCGGGAAGGTCGTTATCTAAATTACGCGGCAAAGAGACTATCTTATCTACTGCATCCATACCGCTTACGACCTTACCGAAGACCGTATACTTCCTATCAAGGAAGGTCGAATCCTTAACTACTATAAAGAACTGCGAGCCGGCACTGTTTGGATACGGAGACCTTGCCATCGACAGAATACCTCTTACATGCGAGATATTGTTGAACTCGGCGTTGACTGTATGGTCAGGGCCTCCCATGCCGTAGCTCCTGACATCGGTGCCTTTGGTATTCGGGTCTCCGCCCTGAATCATAAAGCCCGGTATCACGCGATGGAATATCGTGCCGTCATAGAAGCCGTCCTTGGCAAGGGTCGTAAAGTTCTCAACATGCTTCGGTGCTACATCAGGGTAAAGCTCCAGCTCTATATCACCGAACTCTGTCTCTATGACCGCGTCAACCTTGGGCGTATCTTCTATAACCTTATCTTCTGCGGCCGTACTTTCTACGACCTTCAAATTCTCGATGGGTTTAGGTACGCACGAGACCGCCATGAAGGCGACCAACAAACATACCGCTAAAAAACAATACCGTGAAAACTTCATAAAGCCCCTCCTGCAAGTAAAATAAATACCGTAGCTTAAGCCTGACGGATTACTATGGAGTTAGAGCAACTCCACCTCCATCATATCATCGTCCTTTGGTATCGGTGCCTTACCTTCGCTGAGGTTGGCGACTATGCCTTCAACTTCTCTGTATGAGGCGTCCATATCCTTTACCGTCTTGAATATCTCAAGGGCATCCGAATTCTTATCGGCCGCTACGTAAACAAGCCCCAGCTCGTACATAACGCCTATTCTATCCTCATCGCTACGCCCTGTTACCGCCAGGGCCTTCAGGTAATAACTTATGGATTCATCATTGTCTCCGGCAGATGTGTAACAAAGACCAAGCCTTGTGTAAGCTTCAAATTCAAAGGAAGGGTCTTTCGTAGAGAGCTTGAACTCCCGCGCGGCTTCGTCGTAAAGCTCCATCTCCATATAGGCGATACCGAGGTTGAAGTGCGTCTCAATATCCTCCTTGTTCAACTGCTCGCCCATTCCGGCCTTCATCTCTTCGGCGGCATCATCGGAGTCATCCCCACCCCAAGAACTCGTCAGTTGATCGAGGGCTTCCTCCACGCCAAGCTCCTTTGAGAGGTCTACGAAACCATCCGGGCCTTCACCGGTCGTCTCATCGCTAAAGTCTTTGAAAAGAGCGTCGTCATCGGAGTCGTCGGTAGTACTACTGAAGTCCTTAAAGTCGTCGAGCGAGAGGTCGTCTATGGAGGACTCCGTCGCGTCGCCAGCTTCATCCACTGCAGAAGGAGCGGCTTCAGCTTCAATGCTCTCTTCTTCTACGGCAGGTTCTTCAGCTACGGGTTCTTCAAACTCTACGGCATCAGGCTCATCGACTTCTACCTCGTCGGAGAGTTCTTCAAGCTCCTCTAATTCTTCAACTTCCTCTAACTCATCTAACTCTTCTACCTCGTCGAGTTCTTCCTCCGTACCCATATCAATTAACGGCTCGTCTTCCGCCGAATCGTCATCCATGGATATCTCTATGAGAGGGCCTTCCTCTTCGCCTTCATCGGAGACCACTTCTTCCGCGTGGTCATCGCTACCCGGGAAGTCTATGAGTGCTTCATCTTCTTCGAGTTCCACCTCTATCGCGGTATCGGCAGGCGTCTCACCCTTAAGTTCCAACATATACTCAACGGCATCGGAGTTATTATCATCCGCATCGAGTATCTGCTGGCAAATTCCCTTGGCATTATCCTCGTCACCGGCTAAGCGGTAGACCTCCATCAGCTCCGAAGAGTACTTAACGTAGTTGTTCTTATCGCCCTTTTTCTTAAATAAAGTTCTAAGCCCCTCAAGTATCCTCGGCTCCTTTGAGTGCTCCTTATAGAGGTCAATGAGTATCTTTCCTGCCTTCTCACCCTTCCCCTGACTGATGAGCTTTTCAAATATCCAGCAATACTCCTCAAAGGCATCCTTCTCAAAGCCGAGCTTCTGATGCATATCGGCAAGTTTGAGCTTAACGCCGACATTATCGGGGTCTATCTCGACCATCTTCTTTATGAGATCAAAGGCCTCTGTGGTTCGCCCCTTACTCTCATAGACGTTTACTATGTAGTTGTATTCGCTTATCGCGTCGGCGTGAAGCCTCTGCTTGGTATATAGATCGGCAAGTTTACTGTGGACTTCCAAGCTCTCTTCGTCGAGCTTGAGTATCTGCTTAAAGACAGCTATGGACTTTAGATAAAACCCTTTCTCTGTATGGACCTTAGCAACGGCATTGTATTCCTTAAGGGCATTGTCCTTATCGTTCGTCTTGACGTATAGGTCGCCAAGCCTTAACCTGATCGAAATGTCCGAAGGTTCGAGAGCAAGAATACTTACATACTCGGATATAGCTTTATCTATAGCGCCCTTTTGTATGAACTTTTGAGCCTTCGCTATTAATTTATCTTTCTTCGCCATTAACCTTTACCCGTTTACAACCTCTTCTGCGGCAATATTTACTTGCCCTGCACCAAGGTTCTTCTTTAAGTATTTTTCCGCAAGCAATGCGTCTTTCAGTACCACTTCGGCCTCTGTTAACACTCCGGCCTCAAATGATGTGCCGATGGCTTTGCCCATCTCTTGAACGAGATTATCGCCAAAGGCGTCGATCGTTATATCCGAAAACTCCGATATAGTGGCCACGTCTCTGTGCGCTCCTGAGCCGAAGGCCTTATCCATCAAAGGCTCGTCTACCTCAAATATAATTGAGCCGTGCTGAAGCATCGAAGCCTTAAAACGACGCTGAGCGCTTCC
Source organism: Deltaproteobacteria bacterium (assembly GCA_030631875.1). Lineage (GTDB taxonomy): Bacteria > Desulfobacterota > GWC2-55-46 > GWC2-55-46 > DRQE01 > DAOVKH01. The sequence continues at coordinate 9,742 of DAOVKH010000022.1, forward strand.
TACGAGCTTACGCCCCGAGACCATTACCTCTGAGCGTGCACCTACGTGGAAGCAAGAATCTTTCTCCGTGCGCCCGCTTCTTATCGGAGCGGATGCTTTAAGCTCAGCCTGAACCCCGCACCCCTTGAGTGCCGCGAGTATTGCCTTACTTATAAGGGCATAGGCACCGCTGATGCCCATTGAGAAAAGCTCGTCTTTCTCTGAACAAATCACAGAGTAAGTCAGCTCCGCCCTATGGTGCAATACCGCGCGCCCACCTGTTATGCGCCTGACTATCGGAAGCCGGGCACTCAGTAACTGCTCTCCTGGCTGTTGCATGTAGCCGACCGATATGGTCGGTCTTAGCCAACCGTAGAGCCTCAATGTCGGCGTAATATCGCCGACGGTTACAATAGCCTCATCGACGGCCATATTATAGGCACCGTCTGCTAATGAATCACGTATCAATCTCCAAGGTCTCAAACCCTGCTCCAAGGCCTAAAGACGAAGACCATATAAAATCATATCACAAAAAAAAAATATAGTCTAACCGCTCCCAATTCAACAGTCTACGAAAGACGCGACAAAAAGTCTATATCAATATCGCCTGCGATAAAATCGTGGTTCTTCATTATATCCAGAAGAAGCGGTATATTTGTCTTAACACCCTCTATCAGGAAGCCCTTCAGTGCTATTCTCATCCTCTTTATCGCCATTTCGCGCGTATCGGCATGGACTATGACCTTGGCAAGGAGCGAGTCATAGTGCGGTGATACGACGTAATTACAGTATATCGCAGTATCGACCCTTACGCCGAATCCGCCCGGTATATTGAGAGCCGTAATCGTACCCGGAGAAGGCGCGAAGGTAACGGGATCCTCGGCATTTACGCGGCACTCAATGCTGTGGCCCTTCATCTTCATATTCTTTTGCTTGAGCTTGAGCTTCTCCCCAGAGGCTATACGCAATTGCTCTTTAACGATATTCACGCCTGTAACGAATTCCGTCACCGGATGCTCGACCTGCACACGGGCGTTCATCTCCATAAAGTAAAAGTTCTTGTCTTTATCGACGAGGAATTCAACTGTGCCGGCATTTGTGTAGTCGATGGAACGGGCAAGCTTCAAGGCCGCATCTCCCATGCGTTGCCTAAGTTTTTCATCCATTATCGGCGATGGGGCTTCTTCTATTATCTTCTGGTGGCGTCGTTGGATGGAGCACTCACGCTCGCCAAGGTGTATCACGTTACCGTGCTCGTCGGCCAGGAGTTGAATCTCTACATGGCGCGGTCTTTCGCAGAATTTTTCTATGAATACGTCAGGATCATTAAAGGCGGCCTTGGCCTCGCGCCTTGCCATATGAAAGGCAGTACCGAGGGCGGCCTGAGTATGGACTATCTTCATGCCTCGTCCACCACCACCGCTTGCGGCCTTTATGATGACGGGGTAGCCAATCTTCTTGGCCATGGCCTTTGCGTCTTCTTCGCTCTCTATGTTACGCTCGCTCCAGCCAAGTACCGGCACGCGTGCCTCTTCGGCAATCTTCTTTGCCTCTATCTTATTGCCCATCTGGCGTATGACCTTCGAGGTCGGCCCTATGAACTTAACTCCGCAATTTTCGCAAACCTCTGCGAACTCGGCACTCTCGGCCAAGAAGCCGTAGCCCGGATGCACGGCCTCGGCATCTACAACCTCGACGGCACTCAAGAGCGACGATATGTTAAGGTAACTTTCGGAACTGCTGGCCGGCCCTATGCATATAGCACCGTTGGCGAGTTTTACGTGAAGCGAGTCTTTGTCGGCCTCCGAGTAAACTGCGACGGCCTTTATATCAAGCTCCCTGCATGCCCTTATAATCCTTAGAGCTATCTCTCCCCTGTTTGCGATCAAGACCTTACTGAACATTCATTAATTCCTTCTATAAAGTGGCATTAGAAATACTTTGAAGCAAAGAATAATTATGCGAATAATCTATATAAATATTTATATCTCTACGTGGAATAACGGCTCGCCATACTCAACGGGCTGACCATTCTCAACGAGTATCTTGACAACCTTACCGGACAACTCCGACTCTACCTCGTTCATCATCTTCATCGCCTCGACGATACAGACCGTTTGGCCCTTCTTTATGAGCGCACCCAACTCAACGAACTGGGCGGCCTCCGGAGAGGGCGATAGGTAAAAAGTCCCGACCATGGGAGAGGTTACCTCTTTTATGTTAGAGGACTCTTCCTTTGGGGCATTGCTCGCATCAGCATCAGCCGTAGGAGTAACAACGGACGTTGCCATTACGGCAGGTGCTACGCCTGTAGATACCACGCCGCGCTTTATAGATAACTTCCCGCGCGTGTCTTCCACCTCAAGTTCGCTTATATCCGTATTCTTTAAAAATTTGTATATTAACTTTATCTCTTTCAGATCCATCTTAATTCGTCTCCTTCTATCATAATATTCTAAGCTCTTTCTTAGACGAGTCGGTGAGCACCTCAAATCCGTCGTCCTTTACGAGCACCATATCCTCTATTCTTACACCGCCAAAGTCCGGTATATATATGCCGGGCTCTATTGTGATGACCATCCCTGCCCTGAGCACAGTATCGCTCTTCGGGCTTATGTAGGGCAATTCATGTACGTCTATTCCAACGCCGTGGCCTGTGCCGTGGCCAAAGTACTTACCGAAACCGGCCTTCTTGATGCACGCCCTCGCCGCAGCGTCTACCTTCTTGGCCTTAACGCCCGCCCTGACGGAATCTATCGCCCTGTCGTGTGCGTCCTTGACCGTTGCGTATATCTCTCTATGGCGCTTCGATAACTTACCAACGCCGTAAGTCCTCGTCTCATCGGAATTATAACCGTTTAGGCTTACTCCCATATCTATCGTAACAAGCTCGCCCGACTTTATTACTTTATCTGTCGGCACGGCGTGCGGTTTGGCTCCGAGCTTCCCTGACGCGACTATCGTCTCAAAGCCCATTGCCTCGGCAACATCACCCTTCACGCGCGGCCTTCTGACGGCCATCTCTACAGCAAAGGCAACTTCCCTTTCACTGCGCCCTAAGAGTCCGACTCTCTCTATCGATGCAAATCCGCGCTTCGATACCTCTATAGCCGCCCTTATGGCATCAAGCTCCGAGGTGTCTTTTACTACGCGGTCACCTTCTACAAACCCTGTCGTAGATATTATCTTAAGCCCACCGACCTTTGTCGGGGAGCTTGCTATAAGTCCTTTAAATCTGTTGAACGATTCAACGGTAAATACGCCTGACTCTATACCGAGCTTACCGGTACCCAACGCTTCTATCCGTTTCAGTATCTCTACGAAAGAATTCTTATATATCTGAACCTTAAAGCACTTAGACAACCGCCCCTTTACCTCGGACTCATAGCGAGAGTCGGTAAAGAAGAACGCCTGCTTATCGGCTATTAGTATATGAGCACTACTGCCGCTGAAGCCTGA
>DAOVKH010000147.1 GCA_030631875.1 Deltaproteobacteria bacterium
AGCTCCACGCATATCATTCCCATACTCATCGGCGACGCAGTGCAGACGGTAGAGGTATCGAAGCGACTCTTGAGCGAGGGCATCTTCATTCAAGCCATACGTCCGCCGACGGTCGCAGACGGGACGGCGAGGCTTCGCATGACAGTAAGCTCCGAGCATACGGAAGAGGAACTCTTAATGGCAGTAGAGAAGATAGCGGAGGTAGTAGGTGGCTAATCCATTTGTATTTATACACGGCTGGGCAACGGACTTTCGCGCGTGGATGGCATCGGTCACGGCATTCGACGATGCGTCCACTATGGATCTACCCGCCCACGGCGCAAGGACTCCTTGGACACGTCCGACGCTCGATGAGCCGGTAGCAGAGCTAATGAACTTTATAGAGGGGCCAGAGAACCAAGACGCCAAGAAGATAGTCGCCGTCGGTTGGTCCTTAGGCGCAGAGACGCTAATCGAAGCCGCCGCCGAAAACCCCGAACGCTTCGAGGCTCTCATACTTATAGGAGCGACACCGTCATTCATTGCGCGCGACGGCTTTCCGCACGGCAAATCCCCCGCGCTCGTTAAGCGCATGATAGAGGATATTAAAGAGAATCCAGAAGAGACGCTCAAACGGTTCTATCGTCTGAACTTTACAGAAGAGGAGCTTAAGAAGAAAGAGGCCGAAGAGTTCCTATCTACATACGCAGACGCTCCGCCCTTATTTGATATCGACGGCATTGTGATGGGACTCGAAACGCTCCTTAAGATGGACCTTCGCGAGAGGCTCAAAGATATAACGACACCGACGCTCGTCGTTCACGGCCGACACGACGCGGTCGTCCCGGTCGAGGCCGGAGACTACCTGACCGACAATATCAAAGGCGCACACATGTGTACATTCGAGGACGCAGGACACGCGCCTTTCATAACAACACCTGCGTACTTTAACCGTCTCATAGAAGAGTTTCTTAAAAGAACAAAGAGATGACCGAGCTTTCGTATAAAGAAAAAGTTATGCGCGCGTTCTCCAAGGCCACGAATAGCTACGACACCTTTGCGGGACTGCAAAGAGATGTCGCGCTAAAGACGGTCGGCCTTATAGACGCTACACCCAAGCGCATACTCGACATTGGATGCGGAACCGGCAACGTAACGAAAGAACTCTTGAAACTCTACCCCGACGCCGACGTATTCGCGGTAGACCTGTCGCACTCAATGGTAGGAGCGACACGCCAGGCCACAAAGGAATGTGACGGCTTCATAACTGCGGACTTGGAGGCACTGCCCTTTGCGGATAAGACCTTCGACACTATCGTATCGAGCCTCACATACCAATGGACAAAAGATCTTTCACTCGCAATGGCTGAAGCTTTTCGTGTACTCTCGCCTGACGGTACTTTCGTATTCTCCACACTTGGACCAAATACATTCAAGGAGCTGAATAAAATCCGTGCCGACATATTAAAGACCACCGGACGTAACGGACTTTCGCCTTCCATCGAGTTCGCGTCATCTGATATACTATCGAAGGCGATTAAGGCTGCGGGCTTTGAGATAGAGGCACTGCGCGCGCAAGAAGTACGGCGCGAGTACAAAGACCTCTTCGCACTGCTAAAGACATTAAAGGGTATCGGCGCGCTCAACCCAACCACGCCCGAAGATAAGACACTCGCCCAAGGCACTCTCCTTAGAGAGATTTCTGATAACTACTCCGAGAGGTTTTCTACAGAGGACGGTCAACAGGTATACGCTACGTACGATCTCTTATATTTTTCCCTCAAGAAAAAATAACGCAGAGGCAGGACTGATGGAGAGAGACCAAAAGCATTACCTTATAGTAAAGCCCATAAGTGATCTTAGGGCTGAGGTAGAGCCTCGTATAGACGAGCTCCGCCGTATCACCGGTATAGGCAAGGCCACTCTACTGCAACGTTTCACCGGCTCGGCACTTCAGGTACTTAAGGTCTCTAATGCTTCCTCCAACTCCAAAGCAGAACTCAACGAGATAGCCTCCAAACTTATAGACGCAGGTATACTCTCAACGGTAATATCAAAGAACGACATAGATGCCTTCAGCCGCGGCTATCAGATAAGATCTATCGAGCTTACGAAGAACAACGTAAGACTCTTTACCACTGAAGGTAATGATAAAGAATTTCTGATAGATAAGAATACCAAGTGTATCATAGTAGTATCCACCCCATCACATCATCGCATACAGAGTAAACGTCTGGCACGAACGGCACTCAACGACGGCGCACCTCTTCCGGCCTATGAGATACTATCCACGATATTCAGGAATAGTCCCGTCATGAGTATATTCATAGAGGGCGTTCCCGCTCAGCTTCGTATAGACTCCCGAAGGTTCAACTACAACTCGCTCGGCGACGAAAACAGACAGAGCGCGGCACTGAACTTCCCCTTCATGATAAAGGAGATTCAGCGTGTCGCTGAGTCCGTAACGATAGAGACAGGGTACGGCGAGAACAACCTACCGTTCCTCGATATAAACGATAAAGATTTTTACAGAGAGTTTTCAAAGTACTCGGCCTTCATAGCCCTTGCCTACGCAGACGGAATATTCACCATACCTTCGGGCTACGGTGGCGTATTGGAAATCCCCGTTATTAAAGAACTCGGCTCTATCCTGTGGGGCGGCCCCTTCATAGAGAGTAGTACGGGACAAAAACCTAAGAAGAAAGCCGAAGAACTACGAGCACCTAAACGGTCTTCACTAAAACCACCCCCGGAAGCTCCCATCAAGGTAAGCTTCAGGCACAACCCGCTAAAATTATTTACAAAGTTTTCTGCCACACACGCAGGAATAAAGCTAAGAACGCTCGGCCCGTCCTTAATCATATACCCGCTCTCGTTATTAACGATACTACCGGTAATGCTCTCTTCTATCATCGACTCCATAGTCTTCATCCCAATTGCCGTAGCACCGATTGGGTTAATACTATTCACTCACTCTTTTACGCTGATAGGCAGAAAACGCGCCATAGAGAACTGCCCGACGAGCCGTGTAAAGACTATGCCCATGGGAGAGGTCGAAGTAACGGGACGCGCGCGCGCAAGATACTACCTGCGAGCACCATTCTCCATGACCGAGTGCGCCTACTACTCATATAAATTATACGAACGCGTACATACCAAAAACGGCCCAAAGGAGGTACTCAGGGAGTGGGGGCACAGCGGCAACATCCCCTTCTACTTAGAAGACCTTCACGATAAAGACGAACGCGCGATAATACTCTCGAAGGATGCCATCATAAAGGCCGGGCGAAGTGAGACCTTCCGAGGCGACGCTCTAAGCGCGATACTCACGGGGCTATCTAATACGAAATCCAATAGACGCGTCGTCGAGACTACCATCCCTACCGGCTCGAAGCTTTACATAATGGGCTTTGCGCACAGACTCATAACTACAAGACGAGAGAAGAGGTCAGGCTTTACGAAAAAGCTCATAGAGCTAAAGAACGATAAGGGTCTGCTACTAAAGAAGTACGACACCGACCACGACGGCAAGATAGACGAAGAGGAGTGGAGTAGTGCCGTAAAAGACCTCGAAGAGGAGGCATTGGTTGAGCGTCTTCATAGAGAGAAGAAGGACGATATCGCCATCGGCGCACACCCCACAGGAGGACTCTTCTACATATCCGACAGAGCTGAAGAGAGTATTATAGGCTCGATGAAGTGGCGAATCCCCTTATTCCTGATACTCGGCATTGCGGGAACAAGCCTCGGTGGTCTTTACATATTGAAACTCTTCGGCAATAAGGATATATTAGATAAGTTATCAGCGTTCATTAATTAGCCTCTAAAACTAATCTCTAAGGGAGGATATTCGAAGTATGGATACAGTAATAGTCGTTCTCATAGTACTTGGCCTCATAGCGGTCGGTCTATTCTTCTACCTCATAGGAATATATAACGGGCTTGTGACGGTCAAGAATAATGTCGAGAAGTATTGGAGCAATATCGACGTCCTCCTTAAGCAACGCTTCGATGAGATACCGAAGCTCGTAGCCGTATGCGAACGCTACATGACGCACGAGGCCGAAACACTCGAACGTGTCATAAAGGCACGCAACATGATGGCCGGAGCTACCGACATAAAAGGGCGTGCCAATGCGGAGAACTTCCTGACCGACACGTTAAAATCCCTCTTTGCCGTTACGGAGAACTACCCCGAACTCAAGGCCGACCGAAACTTCGGCCAACTTCAATCACGCATCACAGAGCTTGAAGATGAGATCGCAGACCGCCGCGAACTATTCAACGCAAGCGTTAATATATACAACATCCGCATAGCCCATATACCGGACGTATTCGTGGCAAACGTGATGGGATACAAGGCAAAAGAACTGTGGCAGATAGATAACGCCGCACACAGAGAAGACCCGGGCGTAAAGTTTTCAAAGTAATACCCTACTGAAGTGAGAGACAGAAAACTAAATGAAGAAACAATCCGCGCGCACAAAGAGACTCATCAAGGCCGACAAGGAACTCCTCTGGCATCCCTTCACAAAGATGCTTGAGTGGGAA
>DAOVKH010000064.1 GCA_030631875.1 Deltaproteobacteria bacterium
ATTATATTGCTAAGTACCTGTGAGTCGTTAGCTCAGTTGGTAGAGCATCTGCCTTTTAAGCAGGCGGCCCCGGGTTCGAGTCCCGGACGACTCACCAAATTTATTTTAAGTAAGAGTTTTTACATAAGCGACAAGATTTATCCGCATAGTCTTGTCCCCATCGTCTAGTCTGGCCAAGGACACCGCCCTTTCACGGCGGCGACGGGGGTTCAAATCCCCCTGGGGACGCCAAATTAAAAGACCCGCCTTTTGGCGGGTCTTTTAATTTCACATGTTTCATAGGGTTTGACCCCCGCAGGGGGTTCATTGGTAGCTCACCGTAACCGACAGGTGAGGTGAGCTTTAGAAGAGGTATCTTTTATACCCTGCCAAGGAGTGCCGCAGGCACTCCCAATCCCCTCTGAGCCCGGGGTTGACGAGCCGTTGGCTTTGAGCAATAATAAGGGGGAATGTGGGTACGCTCCACCCTACGAGACTTATATAACCAGTAAATAAGAAGAAAATCATGAGCCATATACTTACAAGAAAGATTGTTTCCGGAAAACATAAATATGCTGGTCGGTTGTGGTGGTATGATATTTTTACTCCGCAAAAATGATAATGACAGCAACCGTCATGCTTGAGAGCATGGATTATTCTGAGGAGAATAATTTGCGTATTTGCATACCTTATCTCGAATACTACTCAGTGCTATATTCTATGAGGAGTTTTGTTCTAACACTGGCGTCTCAGGGTTGGAACGATGGGCAACTTATTAATCACACACATAAGAAAACAATAAATATTGCATGTGATGTGTTGAAGGAACTCGATAAAGAGTTAGGAGAAAGAACCAAGAATGAAGTCTTGGGGTTGAAAGCTTTTAGGGAACTCATTTCTTATCGTGCTCCTTCGAGTGGGGATTCTAATCGTCGATTAACAGTAGATGTTATACTGATATGTAAGGTTTTTGTAGAACTGGCACAGATGATGTCTGAGCTCTTGGAAAAGTCAATGCTTAAGCGTATTAAAGATTCTGAACAGTTTCTTTTGAAAGACGAAATTCTTAAAGTTGCATATCATAGTGATATTGATGGTATAGGTTTTTATGACGACGAGGATAAATTCCGAATTGATTATTTTAAAAGAAAATATCCCATCCCAGCTAATATCATGCACATGATTTCAGATGGGCATGCGGAAGATTTTTTTGGTTCTTGGTGTGCCGATGAGGATGTAGAGGGTATTTTTAGTCCAGATGAAAACTGGAGAAAGATTTTTGATGTTCCTTGAGTGTGTGCAAACAAGTAGTAAAAAGGGGGCAGAATTATTTAATTGCGCATATATTCTATGCGGTACAGCCTTTTAGGCTGAGTCTGCCACCACTTCATCTCACCCTTCTTCAAAGGGGTTTTTGCCTTTAGGCATGCGTGCCCCTGATCCTGTCTGGTTTCCCTTTGAGAGGAATTATACCCTTTTACGTTTACGGTCTCAATGGCATTCGTTATGAGCTTATCTAAGTTATTGTTTTTGCTTGTTCTCTTGTGAGAGTGACGTTCTTTCGTATTCTTCGTATTTGAAGTCTTTATCCATACGTATAATTCCTTCGTATCGAAACGTATCAGCCCGTTCAACCTATACGAGGGGATCGTATCGTTACGTACCCATTCGTATAGCGTGGACACCTTCACGCCTAATATCTCTGAGACCTCTTTTATTGTTATTAGCTTCATCATCTTATTGCCCGTTACGTATAGAAGATACGTTATCTACATATAATTATGCCACCGTCCCTGCGGACAAGGAAACTTCAATCATGTCCTAAAATGCATAATACCCGGAGAGGGGCGGACATTTGTAGCCACTTATGTCCTAAAATTAATGGTATACGAAAGGTGGCGGACATTTAAAGCCCACTTATGTCACTATTTTGGTTTTTTTCGCATTTTGGGAGCGGTAGAACTTTATTTAGGTAAGAGAACCTATGAATCAAGACAACAATTATCTTAAATGGTTGATTTAATATGCGTACAAAAACGTACTTACGTAATTGCGTAAACGAGTAAAGTTCAAGTAACCCTTGACAAACTTTTCTTGTGCGAGTATATTCGTTCTGCAATTGAATCAGGAGATGCATTACCGATAAGGGCAAGACGCGGGTAACCGCGTTACGCAAAGCCACCTGTCCCACATTACTATAATTTACTTAATAGGGGATAGAGGAGCTACCGAAGGGTGCAACAATTTTCATACTTCGTACTTGCGAGCCTGCCGAATTATCGGCGGGCTTTTTTATTTTCGCCACAGTACTTTTAATAGGCGCATTATTAATCGAAGTATTCATAATTAAAGGAGTTCATCATGAGAGATTTTCCCCAAAGACGACTTTCCATAGAACGCACCGTACGCCCATTATTATCTTTATCAAAATTTCTTGGCAGGCTTCTCTCCTTAGTGATGCTTGTTTATATCTTCATGCCGGTCTCTTACGCGGACGCAGGTATAGATATTTCTAAAAGTTCCGTATCGGCTACCGTAGGTGAAAATCTTAAGGCCCCTTCCGAGAGTGTTATTATTAAAAATACAGGCGAGGATGTTGTATCGATCACAGTATCGAAGCCATCGGGCAAGGATTGGCTGGGCGTTAACAGTGGTTGCGGAAGCCTCTCTGCCGGCTCCAGCTGTAGTGTGAGTATTTCGATGACGGGTGTTGGAAAGACGACCGGAACCTATAGCGGAAGTATCAAAGTTAAGGCCACCTATGAGAATAGTTCATCGACACAAGATATCTTAGCTACTCTTATTGTCGTTCCGCTCAATATAGAAGTCTCTCCGAGTTCATTTACCTATACGGTAGGCGAGGGTCTTAGGAGCGAGTGGAAGAGCTTTAAGATAACAAACAACGGTCCGGGGTATGGTTACGCTTGGATTAGTATCTCAAATAATAAGTCTTGGATTTCGGATGGCAAATCGGGGTGCAACCTTTATGTCGGGAAAAGCTGCGAGGTAAGTGTTCGGGTTAATTCGAAAGGAACCGAGGTTGACGGAACCGGTACATATACCGGGAAGATAGGCATTAAGTCAGGCTCCGCTAAAAAGACCGTTTCGGTCACGATGAATGTCGTTCCGCTCAATATAGGAGTCTCTCAGGGTTCGCTCAGCTATGCCGTGGGCGAAGGCCTTAAAAGCGAGTTTAAAAAGTTTAAGATAACGAATAACGGCCCTGGTTATGGATATGCCGGAATCAGTATCTCAAACAACAAGTCTTGGATCTCGGATGGCAAATCGAGTTGCTACCTTTATGTCGGGCAAAGCTGTGAAGTAAGCACTCGAGTTGCCGCTAGTATCAGCCCTGAGGTAGACGGGGTTGGTGTATACAGCGGGAAGATAGGCGTTTATTCAGGCTCTGCCAAAAAGATCATCTCTGTTACAATGAATGTCGTTCCTGTCGATATAGGGGTCTCTCCCGGGTCGGTCTCCATGGCCTTAACTCCCGGATGCGGAAGATTATCAAAGACCCTTACCGTAAAGAATAATGGTCCGGGGCACGGCTCTTTGGGTTTTCTTCTTTCAGATAATAAGAGTTGGATCTTAAGGGCACGCTCATCTTGCTACCTTAATGTAGGAGGTAGTTGCGATGTGAGCATATCTCCTCCCAGTAAGTCGCCTTCCGGAGTATATACGGGAAATATAAGTGTAACAACCGGTTCTTCCTCCAAGAGAATTATCCCTGTTACTATGAGCGTTAACCAGTCCCCTGCCTTCGACCCTGCCGGTTCGTTCGCCGAAGGGAGTTGCTCCGAGTATAAGGGCGATGTTATGATTACTCCGAGTACCGAGTGTGGCGCTACGTACTCGGTACTCGTTGGTACGACCCCTGATAATTTAATCGAGGTCGAGAGCGGCGAGACCGTTGGCGCGGAGCCAGTTAATGTGAGCGAGTTTCTTGAAGAGCTCGATACGACGACCGATTATTATTATCAAGTAGTTGCCGTTAATGACGTGGGTACGACCGAGAGCGAAGTCGTTAAGATATCCTCCGAGGACTTTCAGAATGAATGCCGTGATGATGACTCCGACTCTGATCCAGACTCCGAGCCATGCGCTGAACTTAACTGGTATAAGGACTACGACAACGACGGCTACGGCGACGGTTCAGCCGAAGCGCAGGTCGCCTGCGAACGCCCCGACGGCTATAAGCTCTTGGAAGAACTCAACAGTGGGGGCGACATAGATACCGACTGTAACGACGACGACAATACCTTTAGCCCCGACGCGGAAGAGGTCTGTAGCGATACGATCGACAACAACTGTAATGATGAGGTGAACGAGGGATGTTGTGAGGGTTATGTTAAACCTTCATCAATGTCCGTGTGGCCGTTGATTTCAAGTTATCAATACGCCGGTGCCGATAAGTATGCTGAGATGACTATTAGCGTTGGTCTTAAAGAGCCTGCACCAAAGGATGGTTGCACCATGACCTTTAGTGTCGAGCCTGTTCAGAAGACGGGTGGACATCTTCATGAAGGCAGTAGACCTAAAGGCACGGTAACGCCGGATAAGGTGGTCTTCTCTGAGGGCAGTAAGGAGGAGCAGGAGGTGAAGTATAAGAGTTCCGAGGTTTCTGGAAGCGATAAGGTAAAGGTCGTCTTGCAGGAGGCCGGGGTGAGCCTTGACTTTGAGATGGACATAAAGGTATCCAGCTTGGTATCCTTGGGGGGAGGGGATTACAAGCTTAAAAAGATGGGTTCGGACTATGGACATGAAGATATGTACAGTGCGCAATCGTGGGTAAAGAGCGCATTTGGCAGGATTGCGGCGGCATACCATAAGAAGTTCCCCAAGGCTTCGTTATTGGTCGTAACGGACGCAAGTCTTCCGCAGGGCGGGCTCTATGACTATAAAAAGACGTGGAAGCCCCCTCATAAGACCCATAGGATAGGCACTGATATCGACGTTAGGAGCTGGAATATAAAAGGAAAAAAGAACAGAGAAGAGTTTGAGTGGTATGCATGTAAAAATGGCGGATTTCCAATGCTTGAGGCTCCCGGAAAGACCAACGAGCATTACCATATCTTCTTCGCACCATATAGTAGCAGAGCTGCAAAATATTGCAAAGATAAGGAGGTTGTAAAATGAAGAAGTATATAAGTGCCGTAATAGTAATTTTTTTGTTCGTTGCTGTAGCGTTGACGACAAAGGGTTGGTCTGAGGATGGGGGTGCAAGCGGCTACTATGATGCCGAGAACGACTGGTTCGTCCTCGAATGGGATAATCCTGAGTACGGATGGCAGGTGACGGTATATGACCCTCCAAATAAGGTTAAACCTGTAATATCGGCCACGATAGAGTTTGATAGTGATAAAAAAGAATATAGATATATATATGAGGTCGCAAATAATGAGGGGGCCGTACAGGTTCTTGAGAGTATATTCGTAGAATACTCATCGCCTGTCTATGAAGCGGAGGTGCCGTTTCCTGTTGAGGATTGGTATTCGGAAGACTATGAAAGAAAGAGTGCGTGGCAGTGGGGCAAGTCAGGCGGAGATATTTATGGTATCCCGGCAGGTCATATGGAGAGCGGTCTATCTTTTAAGAGTAAGGGTATACCTGCAATAAATGATGCTTATTTTTTTGGTGATCAAAGAAAGATCTTCTCCGGCCCCGGAGATACGGATACCGAAGAGGTTACTATTTTATTTGATGAGATATTCGAAAGGTTGGAAGAGGAATATAAGGAGAAGTTTAAGACAGTGATCAAGAGGACGGTCGGCCCCGGAGAATTGCCTGAGGAGCAGACACCTATAGAGACTATAGAATCTCTCATAAAGATGAAGCACGAAGCGCAGGATTTGGGTTGGATAAAGGCCGAGGGCGGGGACGGTATAATTCAGGCACTCGACTCAAAGCTCGATAACGCCAAGAAGGCCATAGATAAAGGCAATAAGAAGTCGGCGCGTAGGATACTCGAAGCCTTTGTTCTTCAGGTCGAGGCGCAGGGCTGTGCCACAAGTGAAGGTTGCCCAGAAGGCAAACACCTCTCACCGGAGGCCTACGCCTTATTAAAATTCAATGCCGAGTATCTAATCTCCGAGCTTGATGAATAACAGCTCTGTCATGGACAAATTAAGATTCAAACCCCGTGCGATAAAACCGCACGGGGTTTTTTATGACAACAACTGCAACGGTGAGGTGAATGAGGGATGCAGTAAGATATTATACTTTGTGGAGGGTTCTACCCAACAGGGCGAGATATGCGAAACGCTTGATTATATGAAGCTCAAGGTCGGTAGCGACTCGTCCGATAAGGTCTGGGAGGGCGTTGAGATCGGCTGGGAGCTGACGAGCAAGCCCAATGGCGCGGATGATGCCGACCTTGAGAGTTCTTCGACAGAGAGTGGCGAAGACGGCATAACGGAAAACCGACTGACGCTTGGCGACAGACCGGGCGAGTATAATGTTAAAGCAACCTGCGTGGATTGTGAATATATTAAAGACCTTACATTTAAGGCAGAGGCCATTTGCCCGACGGTGCCGAGTTATATGCAGAATGATTCGGCGTGGAGTGATAGTTCGTATGCCGATATATGCAAGAAGCCGCGAGATTCTAATTGGGATGGTAAGATAGACGATAAGGATACGCCCGGAGTCGTTAAGTGCTCGGCGAAGTATCCTGAAAAATGGGGGATAGGCAAGAAAGGTTGTGCCTTGACTACGATTGCCATGATGGTCGCCCGCTATAGGAGTTCTGACAACCCAGTACCGATTGATACACTCAATTCTCTATTTAAAGATGAGTTTGATTTGTATAAGGGAAAGGGGTACGCTATTGAGGGAGATGTTTTATGGAATCAAATTGCGGAATTAACTCAAGGGCATGTCTATGTGGACTTTGATTATTATTCCAACGCGTCCGAGCTTAAAGATGAGATCCTTCAGCCGCTTTCAAATGGCTTAATAAATCAGCACCTCGAAAAATGCACGCCAGTGATTGTGGCCGTAAATAATAATGGTTCGCGGCATTGGGTTGTTGTTACCGATATTATATGGGGTGAGGACGGAAGTGTGTCAGACTACCTTATAAATGATCCGGGCTATGGAAATAGAAGGACGCTCTTTAGTGAGCCGTATAATGGTAAGATATACAAGATACGTATTTATAGTAATAAGGCGGGCGGGTGTCCGCCTGCTACAAATTAATGTATTTTGAAATTAATTCTAACTACGGAGGTTTAATATGAGGTTCTTTATATATCTGGTAGTCACCGTCTTTGTCGTATTTCTTTCAGGCACTTATTCCTACGGTGAGGCAAACCCGGAGGGTTTGTTTGCTGTAGGCAAAGACAATGTTGAAGTACATTGTTATGGAGAGAATTTTGATATTCCTTGCTATATGGTGGCTCCGGATGGTAAGAAGCTCGGCCGTGATGGGATCAATGATGAGAGCTACCATGAAGTTAATGGTTCATGGGGTGGGGGGGCTTTTTGTCCTAAATGTGAGCCTTCTTCATATGAGGGCATTTTTAATCTTATTGATGGTGAGCATTTTATTCGATTAACAGCAAAGGGGTTGACCCCATATTATCTTACAGTCTCAATATTTTCCAGTTCACTTGATGAAGGAAAGGTTATAGAAATGATAGGTGTTACCGATATTGGAAGGATATCTGAATATAAGTTTAACTTCAGTACAGAATCAAGTGACCTCTGGAAGGCCACCCGTATCGCCACCCCGGTAGCCTTATCTCGGATATAAAACTCTCACGTAAGATTAAGTGGATAGACAATGATGGTATAATGACGAGCCTTCTTCGTACAGCCGAGGCCGCCGCCGCATCGATTGAGCGTGGTCAAAGCAAGGCCGCCGAGAATCAGTTAAACGCCCTCATCCGTGAGGTCAAGGCACAGGCCGAAAAGCACATCCACAAAGATGCCGTAACCGTGCTCATTGAGGATGCCGAGTATCTAATCTCCGAGCTTGATGAATAACAGCTCTGTCATGGACAAACCAAAATATTACCCCCCCCGTGCGATAAAACCGCACGGGGTTTTATGACAACAACACCTACGGCGGATGTGCTGAGTGTGGTGGTGGCGGCGATAAGCTGACATCCTTAACCGACGCCGAGGGCGGCACGACGACTTACCATTACGACACGCTTGGGCGACTCGTTAAAGAGACCGATCCGTTAGACAATTCCATAACCTACAGCTACGATTCGGCGAGCCGCTTAAGCACACGCACCGATGCCGAAGGTAACGCAATAGATTACGACTACGACGTTCTTGGTCGTTTAATCGAAAAGTCCTTCCCCGACGGAACGTCTGTCAATTATGAGTACGATAAAAGCGGCAGGGTCGTTAGCGCATTGAACGAGCATGAATCATATACCATGACCTACGACGCGGGCGGCAGACTCTTGACAGTTACCGACTCACAGAACAGGACAATAACCTACGCCTATGACACGGCGGGCAAGAAGGCCAAAGTTACGGGGCCGTTCGGGCGCACGGTCGCGTACGGCTATAACGACGCAGGACGACTCGCAGAGATTGCATCCGATGCGGGCGAGTTTGCATTTACTTACGACGACATGGGCAGACGTACTTCGCTCGGCTTCCCGAACGGCGTTAC
>DAOVKH010000208.1 GCA_030631875.1 Deltaproteobacteria bacterium
AAGGATTTTACTTGGATTGAGGGTAGATATATGCTATAGAATACATTGAACAAGAACGGTCACAAGCGGTCGATGGTGTGTGCGTCCGCAACCCTTATCTTCAACCTTTTAGCACGGTTACGAGGATACCATGGGCACTGACATAGCAGAAAGACTATCTATTGTAACGGATCGTATATCACGGGCGGCAAGAAAAGCCGGTAGATATAACGGTGAAGTTACACTCGTCTGTGTTACCAAATACGTTGAGCTCAAACGCATAAAAGAAGCCATAAAGGCCGGTGCCAGAACATTCGGCGAGAACTACATACAAGAAGCAAAGGCCAAGGTAGAGGCTCTAAAGAGAAAGCCCGTCAAGTGGCACTTCATCGGACACCTTCAGAAGAATAAGGCAAAACCGGCCGTAGAGTTATTCGATATGGTCGAGACGGTCGACTCCGTGGAGCTGGCAGAGGCTCTCTCAAAACGTGCCAAAGAGGCCCCGCTCGACATCCTCGTTGAGGTAAATTTAGCGCGCGAACGCTCCAAGGCAGGCTTCACCGTTAAGGGGCTGGAACGCGGCATTCGCAAGATAGCTCAATTAGAGAACCTCCGCATAAAGGGGCTTATGGCCATTCCACCCTTCCATGAAAGCCCCGAGGCGTCGCGTCCGTACTTCGTAACGCTTCGTAGACTGGCCGAGAGAATGAACAAACTACAGCTACAGAACGTCTCCATGCACGAACTCTCCATGGGGATGAGCGAAGACTTTGAGGTCGCCATAGAAGAAGGCGCAACGATAGTACGCGTAGGGCGCGCCATCTTCGGAGAAAGACCGCAAAAAGCTACCGCAAAGTCCACTAAGTAAGAAAGCTCACCGCAGGCATGTCTAAACCCATCAAAGAAAAGACCATAGGCTTCATCGGTGTCGGCAATATGGCGACGGCTCTCATACGTGGCATTACAGCCTCAGGGCTTGTAAGCCCGGCTCAGATATTGG
This sequence comes from Deltaproteobacteria bacterium, assembly GCA_030631875.1. GTDB lineage: Bacteria > Desulfobacterota > GWC2-55-46 > GWC2-55-46 > DRQE01 > DAOVKH01. The sequence continues at coordinate 980 of DAOVKH010000208.1, forward strand.
TAACGGATATCAATAAAGAACGCCTCATCAATATAGCCGAAGAGTTCGGCGTGGAGGCGCATAACAAAGCCACAGGTGTAGTTAAGAACTCCGATATCGTCATATTGGCCGTGAAGCCCAAGGATTTAGATGAAGTCCTCGCAGATATCGCCGAAGACCTTACGAACAAAACAATGCTCGTCTCCATCATAGCCGGAAAGACGACCGACTACATACGCGAGGTACTTAATGATGCGGGCGTAACCAACCCCTTAACGATAATACGCACCATGCCCAACACCCCGGCTCTCGTCGGCGCGGGCGCTATCGGGATATTCACCCCTGAGGAAGCCGCCAAGGAAGACTCCGAAGCCGTCGCCTCCTTATTCGAGGCCGTCGGCACGGTCGTAACGGTAAAGGACGAGTCCCTAATAGATGTAGTAACAGGCCTTAGCGGAAGCGGGCCTGCATATATATTCCTCGTAATGAAGGCAATGGCAGAGGCGGCAACAAGGCTCGGACTCCCCGACGAGGTATCAAAGACGCTCGCCATTCAAACTACACTCGGTGCGGCAGAGCTGGCCTCCGGGAGTGACAAAGGACTCGACGAGCTGATAGAGATGGTCAGCTCTCCGAATGGTACTACCGTGGAGGGGTTAAAGGTACTCAGGGACGGCGGCATCAAAGAGACGATAAGCTCTGCCGTAGAGGCGGCAACGAGGCGTTCTAAGGAAATCTCAGAAGAAAATAAACGCTAATCACATAAAAGGGTGGTATGATTGTATAATGATAACTTCAAACTTTTTAAATGCGCTGGCAGCGGTACTGAATCTGGCGCTTACGCTCTATATGTACATAATATTAGGCAGGGCTATAATATCATTCGTAAACCCTGACAGACACAACCCGATAGTACGCTTCCTGCATAACGCCACAGAGCCTGTCTTAGCACCGATAAGAAAGAAACTGCCGTATATGAGCGGCATAGATCTCTCACCGGTCATAGTAATGCTCGCGATACTCTTCCTGCAGGGATTCTTAATCGGCGTACTGAGGGATATGGCCATAAGGCTTAGCATTACGCCAAGTTACTAAGAAGAAAGGGGTTCAGTACCATGGGACTTACACCTTTAGAGATAAGAGAGTATCCCCTTAAGAAGGGACTCACAGGCTACGGCAAAAAAGACGTAGAGTCATTTAGAGATATCTGCATAGAGGCCGTAACGGAACTCACGCGCGAGATAGGCGAGCTTCGAGACGACGCCCGCAGAACTGCCGAAGACTTAAAGGGGCACGAACGACGAGAGGCCGTACTAAAAGACACCATCACAACGGCTCAGCAGATGGTCGACGACCTGAAGACCAATGCCAAGAAGGAAGCCGAACTCATCATAGCCGAGGCGCGCCATCAGGCCGATAAGGTAATCGACCAGGGCCATAACCGTGTGCTTCAGATTCAGGGTGAGATATCCCAGCTCAAACGCCAGCGCAAAGAGGTTGAGATTGCGCTCAAATCGGTATTAGAACACCACAGCGAGCTCCTGATGCTTGAGGGTAAGGAATCCGAAGAGCGCGACAAAGAGGCCGAAAAACTCGCATTCATCCATAAGAAGTAATCCGGGCTTCCCGAAGATATGAAGATATAGAGATGACAACCGCCACAGACGACAAAGATTGTGAAGAAAGTCTCGCCCCATACATTACGCCAAAAGAAGGTGGCATCCTTTTAAAGATTCTCCTCCAACCGCGCGCATCTAAGAACGAACTTGCAGGCACTCAGGACGA
>DAOVKH010000049.1 GCA_030631875.1 Deltaproteobacteria bacterium
GTGCCGAAGGCGGGATTCGAACCCGCACGGGTCGCCCCACTACCCCCTCAAGATAGCGTGTCTACCAGTTCCACCACTTCGGCAAGCTCTATAAGAAACGGGCCTCAAAGCCGTCTTGCGTGGCTTGGCCCGTTGAGGGTCTCTTTATATACTTTTAACTACGTACTACTTTGCTTCCGGTGTCGTAGGTACTGTCGTTGGTACCTGCTCAGGCGTCTGCGTCTCTACCGGTGCAACTATCGGAGCCGGAGCTTCCTGTACGGACTCAACACCCCTCATTACCGAAGAGCTTCCGGGCGTGCTTACAACGTATGTCAGGTAAAGCGAAGTAAGCATGAATATAACTGCGCATACGATGGTGGCCTTACTGAGCAGACTCATCGGTCCGGACGTTCCGTGAAGCGCCTGGCCGCCGGAGCCGCCAAAGCTCGATCCCAAGCTCGCACCCTTGCCGAACTGAAAGAGAATAGTTATGACGAGGAATATGCAGACGAATATATGTACTATTGTTACGAGTGTAAGCATCTTAAGCTATCCTTATGTTGGGTTTCGTATTTCCGTGAATATAGTATTAAAAGGCATATGGAGGGAAAAAGCAAGTAAAAAATCAGCTCTTTTCAAAGTTGACGATACGTGCGAAGTCTTCGGGCTTGAGGCTTGCCCCGCCGACGAGTGCTCCGTCTATATTGGGCTTTCCCATAAGTTCGTCGATATTAGCGGCCTTAACGCTTCCTCCGTATATTATACGGACCACCTTGGCTTCTGTGCCGAGCATATCGTACAATTGCTCTCGTATTGCGGCGTGAACCTCTTCTGCCTCGTCAGGGGAGGCCGTTTTGCCCGTGCCTATGGCCCATACAGGCTCGTAGGCTATGACCAGATCTTTCAGTACACCCATGGCAAGAGTCTTTAGAGCGCCCTTGAGTTGTGTGGCTATAACCTCTAAGGCCTTGCCTGCTTCTCTCTCTTCGAGGCTTTCTCCAAGGCATACGATAGGCTTAAGTCCGCCTCGCACGGCAGCTATAAGTTTTTTATGAACCCACTCGTCGGTCTCGCCAAAGTAGGCGCGCCTCTCGGAGTGGCCTATTATTACGTACTCACAGCCCGCGGCGTGTGCCATCTCGGCCGTTATCTCGCCTGTGTACGCGCCTTCAGTCTCCCAGTGTATGTTCTGCGCTGCGAGCTTAATGGGGCTTCCTGCTACGAGAAAGTGCAGGTGGTGGATGGATGTCGTAGGAGGCGCTATCAGAACCTCTACGTCTTCGGAAGCGCCTACGAGTTCACGGAGTTTTTCTACCAGCTTTGCTCCGTGGTTTATGTCTGTGTGCATCTTCCAGTTTCCGGCTATAAGGGGTCTTAGCATATGAAGTGTGCTCCGTTTTATTCGGGTGTGTCTGCGGTTTATCGGGATGCTATTTTGGCCTTCTTCTTCTTTTTAACCTTAAGCGAGCTTATGCCCGGCAGGTCTATGCCCTGAAGTAGTTCGAGAAAAGCCCCTCCGCCGGTAGAGATGTAACTCATCTTAGCATATTCTCCGGCTCTGTGTACCGCTACGTCGGTATCTCCTCCTCCGACGATGGTCATGGCATAGCAATTCGCTACGGCACTGACCATTGCAAATGTTCCTCTACTGAAGGCATCCATCTCGAATACCCCCATCGGGCCGTTCCAGATTATGGTCTTCGCATCCTGCAGGGCTTCACGAAAGAGTGTTACCGTGGCAGGGCCTATGTCCAGAGCCATCCAGTCCTTTGGTATCTCCTGATACGTTACGACCTTTGTCTCCGCGGAAGGCGAGAACTTGTCGGCAACGACGAAGTCTACGGGCAGGTAGAGTTTTATCTTCTTTGCGCGAGATTTTTCTATGACCTTCTTTGCTTCCTGCAGGGCGTCTTCCTCGTAGAAGGACTTGCCGACGTCGTAGCCAAGTGCCTTAAAGAATGTGAGTGCCATGCCTCCGCCGACGATGAGCTTGTCGACTCTTTCGCAAAGGGCTGTAAGGATGCCGACCTTATCGAGAACCTTCTTGCCGCCGACTATGGCTACGAGCGGTCGGACGGGTTTATCCATAGCGCGCGCGAAGTAGCTAAGTTCTTTTTTCATGAGTAGCCCCGCACCCGTTACATCGACGTAGTCGGTTACGGCTACGTTCGAGGCATGGGAGCGATGTGCCGTGGCAAAGGCGTCGTTTATGTATACGTCGCAGAGCTCGGCGAGCTTCTTGCCGAAGGCCGGGCTGTTCTTGACCTCGCCCGGGTGGAAGCGTACGTTCTCAAGGAGTGTTACTTCGCCGGGCTTCATCTTATTTATGAGTTTCTTTGTCTCCGCGCCGACGCAATCCGAGGCGAACAAAACGTCTTTTTCCAAGAGCCTTGATAGCCGCTTTGCTACGGGTGCGAGGCTCAGCGATTCTACGCGCTTCCCTTTCGGGCGCCCTAAGTGCGTCAATAGAATGACCTTTGACCCTTGATCCAAGGCGTAGTTTATCGTCGATAAGACACTCCTTACGCGCGTGTCTTCTGTGATATTGCCGTCGTCGTCAAGGGGGACGTTAAAGTCAACACGTATGAGTACGCGCTTTCCCTTTATCGGAAGTTCATCTATATATACGAGTCCTTTATCCAAAGAGGTTCTCCTATGTTGTTTTTAGACTCCCTTGGAATTAATGAATAACAAGAGGTCTCTCATCCTTGAAGAAAACCCCCATTCGTTATCATACCAAGCAAGTATCTTTACGAGGTTACCGCCGATTACCTTTGTCGACAGGGCGTCGAGTATCGACGAGTGCGGGTTGCCCTTAAAGTCAATAGATACGCATTCTTCTTCGCAGTACTGAAGTATTCCCTTTAGTGGGCCTTCGGCTGCTACCTTCATGGCCGCGTTTATCTCTTCTGCCGTAGTATCTTTTTCCACTGTGCAGACCAGATCCACGAGGCTTACCGTAGGTGTCGGTACCCTGACGGCCATTCCGTCGAGCTTACCCTTAAGCTCCGGCAATACGAGGGCTACGGCACGCGCCGCACCTGTAGTCGTCGGTATCATAGAGAGGCCTGCCGAACGCGCGCGCCTTAGGTCGCTGTGCGGAAGGTCGAGTATCTTCTGGTCGTTCGTATAGGCATGTACGGTAGTCATTAGTCCATGTACTATGCCGACGGTATCGTTTAAGACCTTTGCCACCGGAGCCAGGCAATTTGTCGTACACGAGGCGTTCGAGATGATGTTGTGAGCCGATGGGTCGTAGAGCGAGCTGTTTACACCCATGCAGAGGGTTATGTCTTCGTTCTTGGCAGGAGCCGATATTACGACCTTCTTTGCACCTGCTTTGATGTGTCCTTCAGCCTTTGAGCGTTCCGTGAATAACCCCGTGCATTCGACGACTACGTCTACTTGAAGCTCCTTCCACGGAAGGTCCTCAGGGTTTCTCTCGGCCGTTATCTTAACGGCCTTGCCGTCGACTATTATAGCACCGTCTCCGACTTCGATCTCGGCATCGATTATGCCGTAGATGGAGTCATACTTAAGAAGGTGTGCCAGTGTCTTGGCGTCTGTAATGTCGTTTATGGCGACAAATTCTATCTCAGGGTCTTTAAAAGCACTCCTGAATATGTTGCGTCCGATACGTCCGAATCCGTTTATAGCTACTTTTAGAGCCATGGTCGCCCTTACCTCCGTCTTGTTTTTTTAATTACGCTAAGCTATAGCGTCTATGAGCCTTCTTAGTTCTTTTATCTTCATCTGCCCCGGAGCAGTAGAAGTAGTGAGTGTTCCGTATGTAAGGAGCGAGCCCATAAAGGGCAGGGTTACTCTTGAAGCACGCCCTTTTTCGCCCATCGATATCGCGATAAGACTTCCCTTACCTTCCTCAAGTAGTATGAGGGCGAGCCTGCGCGCGTCCTCAGTGGAGCGTGCCTTGAAGGCTACCTTTGTTATGTCGGCGCCAATTGCCCTTGCGTCTCTTATAATCTTCTTTATGCGTGCGCTTGTCGGCGTAGCCTTAAAGTCATGGAACGATACAATGACCTTCTTCCTTCTGCTCTTTGCCGTAGCGATTACCTTACTTAGTATGCGCCTGCTCGTAAGCTCTATGTCAATGGCGTCTACGAGAGGCATTAGAGCGGTGAATAACTCAAGGCGTTCTTTGTCGCCTATTGTATAGTGCCCACCTTCCTTCTTGGAGCGCACTGTAAGTAATATGGGAAGCCCAATTGAGCGAGCCTCTTTAAAGACCTTCTTTAATGCTCCAATCTCTCTTGCCTTAAATGTATCGACGCGTACTTCTATTAAGTCGGCACCCGCGGTGCGCGCTTTCTTTACGGCAGTGGCACTTAGGCGGTCTGTTATTACGCCGCAGACCTTAGGAATCGGTGAGCTTTTGGTGCTCTGAGCAAGCTCTACGCCACGCACTTTCATTGTATAAGAGAGGCCTTTTCATGGTTTTTTGTGAAAAAGACAGACTATATATGAATACTGAAATATGGGCTAAAAGTCAAGGGTAATGGAGTGATAGTTACCCCAAGATTCGTATTCCTAAGCGAACCGCGGTCGTAGGTAGAGATGCGTTAACGGTGGCCTTTCGCGTAAGACCTCTTCTGTGTTGACATAAAGGAGAGAGACGGTGTATATTATGGTCTTTATATTGGTCGGCATTCCATCCTTAGAGCATGGTAGAGATTGTCTTGCTTTCTTTAAAGTCTGTTGAGCTAATCTGATATTTGGAGGGTATATATTGAAGTCGTCTTTAAAAGAAGATGGGAGCAGGTGCAAGGTCTTAGTCCTGCATGTTAAGTACGCGAGGAACTCGCCTTATTTAAACTCTATGGTCTTGGGGCTTGATCCTGAAAGGTTCGATGTCAGGGTTTGTTACCTAAAAGGGGCTCCTGACGGGAAGAACGCGCTCGATAAGGCGGGTAAGTCCATATACCTTGAACGGGAGAAGAGCCTTGGAGGCTCTCGCATCAAGACGATATTGGCTCTTGTTAAGATGTTGAGGCAGGAGAGGCCGACAATACTTCACTGCCATCGCCATAAGTCAACGGTACTTGGAACCATAGCGGCAGTTATCGCGGGCGTGCCTTTTGTAATTTCTCATGTTCATGGACTCGGCCGTACAAGGAATTTTTCGCGACGTTTCTTCAATTTTTTCATATTTAAACGTATAAGCGCGATAATCGTTATCGCCGAGAAGGTTATGAAGGATGTGCTTGATAATAACTGGGCTCTGCCGTCAAGTAAGGTTCGTGTTGTTTGGAACGGCGTTGATATTGAGACCCTGGGTCTCGATGGAGATAACGATTGCGACAGAGTAAGGAAGACGTTTGATGTTAAGGACGGTGCGGTTGTCTTTGGAAGTGTGGGTAGGCTCGCTTTGACCAAAGGACATATATATATGTTCGAGGCCTTCTCAGAGGTTCTAAAGGTTCTTCCGGATGCCGTGCTTGTTATAGCCGGAAAAGGGCCATTAAAAGAGGAGCTGGAGGCTAACGCAAAGGCTCTTGGCATATCTTCAAGTCTGCGGTTCTTGGGGTACAGAGATGATATTCCGAATGTATTAAAGGCCTTGGATGTATTTGTCTTCTCGTCTCTTGCCGAAGGCTTGCCACTCTCAATACTTGAGGCCATGGCTTCAGAGCTTCCTATTGTATCTTCGGCGGTAGGCGGTATAGTGGATATATTCGGCGAAAAGGGCGATGGCTCTAAGTATGGTTTCGGACGTCTTGTTAAGGCAAAGGACTCTCTTGGGCTCGGCCAAGCCATGTTAGAGGTGGGCAGACTCTCGAGCGACGAGAGGGTGGCCATGGGCAAGAGAGCAAGGGAGAGGGTCTTGGCGGAGTTTACGGCCAAGCATATGCGTGAAGGCATTGCAACGGTATATAAAGAGGTCATGGGTCTTTAATGTGTGCGGGTTAAACCTATAGGTCTCGGAAGGACGTGAAAGAAGATTATGGTCAAGAAGTTTAAGCTTATTAAAGACAGGCAAGAGGTCATTGAGCCTTACGTGACCGGCAAATCCGTGCTCGATATCGGGTGTGCCGATGCCAGGCTCGACGGGCGCAAGAGGTATAAGAGCACAGGGCTTCACGAATTCATAAAGGAACGTGCCTCAAGGCTTCTCGGAGTTGATTGTGATGAAGAGGGTGTTGAATGCATGAGAGAGGACGGCTATGATGTCGTCACATCGAATGCCGAAGAGATGAAGCTCAATGAACGCTTTGATTGCGTAATGGCCGGTGAGATAATAGAACATCTCAGTAATCCTGCCGGTTTTCTGGAGAGCGTTAAAGGGCATCTCAATGAAGACGGCGTACTTATAATTACAACATCAAATGCCTTTGGGATATTAAGCACTTGGCGAATACTTAAAGGTAATAATATCAAGGTTCATGGAGAGCATACTTGCTGGTACGACCCTAAGACACTGACTCAGCTCTTGGAGCGTCACGGTTTTGAGGTGACAGAGGGGTTCTTTTCCAATAAGAGTAAATGGTATCTCGGCAAGAATTTTTATAAGATAAAGTATCAGATACCAAAGTTGATAGTGGCGCTGAGACCGTACTTCTCAGGGAAGGTCATCGTCGTAGCAAGGCTCGTAAAAAAACCGTGAGCCTTTGATAATACTTCTAATGGCTGTGGTATTAACGGCAGGAAGTTTGAAGACAGATAAAGGGCGTACCGTCATCAGATGGTACGCCCTTTATGATTTAAAGTATAAGATAGCCTCTTTAGCCCATCTCTTTCTCTATCTTGCGTGCGGCCTTTCGCGATTCATAGAAGGCGCGCCCGATGGAGGAGTTCTTCTTGAGTGTGACGAGTATGTAGTAGTCGTCCTTTAGTGTCGATATGGCAATGTTATAGTTGTTGGTCGTTATTCCGATATGCTTAATGCGGTTACCTTCTGAGTGGTTGGCCGAGACCTCTTTAAGCATATTCAATATGATACCCTTATGAGCGCCTATCTCGGCGAGCTGAAGGTCTGCCGAACTCGAAAAGAAGTCCACCGCCTCGCCCTCCCAGTCGAGCATTATCGCTCCTTCGGCTTTAGACATTGCCGTGAGATCTTCGAGTATTGCTTTAAAGGGCATGCTCCTGCTTACCTCCTAAAGGTCTACCGAGACGATACGTGATACGCCAGGCTCTGCCATGGTTATCCCAAAGAGCGTGTCGGCCATCTCCATTGTGCGTTTATTATGTGTGATGAGGATGAATTGGCTCTTCTTGCTCATCTCGGTTACAAAGCCGTTGAAGCGGTCGATGTTTGCATCATCGAGTGGTGCGTCGACCTCGTCGAGGAGGCAGAAGGGTGATGGCTTTATGAGGAATATTGAGAATATCAGAGCCGTTGCCGTAAGGGCCTTTTCACCGCCTGAGAGGAGGTTGATGTTCTGAAGTTTCTTGCCCGGAGGCTGTGCTACTATCTCAATGCCCTGGTCGAGTATGTCGCCTTCTCCTGTGAGGCGAAGCTCGGCCTTGCCACCGCTGAAGAAGCGAGGGAAGTTCTTTGAGAACTCTTTGCTTATCGCTTCGAAGGTCTCCCTGAAGCGCACCCTTGTAGTGCTGTTTATGCGCGTGATAGCGGATTTGAGACTGTCGATAGATTCATTTAAGTCGCTCTCTTGCTCTATGAGGAAGTTGTATCGTTCTTCCAACTCGGTAAATTCTTCGAGTGCGCCGAGGCTTACCTCTCCCATCTTGCCTATCTTTTCGCGAAGCTCGCCGACGCGCCTGCCTAATTCGCTTAAATCCGTATCGGCCATATCTTCTGTTGGCGTGTAGTCGTCGAGCGAGATGCCGTATCTCTCTATTGTCTTCTCTTTCATGTTCGTGAGCGACATATCGAGCTCAGTTGCCTCTATCGTAAGTTCGCCTTTTTGCGTATGGAGCTGGTTAGACTCGGAGTGTATCTTCTTGATAGAGCCCTCAAGCTCCTGAATCTTCTTCATTGCCTCGCTAAGGGTTTCTTCTTCGAGGGTAACGTCTCTCGATACAGCATCCTTCTTGACGAGAAGTCCTTCGAGGGTCTCTTTGTGTCCGGCTACCTTGACCTTAAGCTCCTCGGCCTCAACCTTACCAGCCGATACCTCACTGCGCTTAAGATCCTGTTTGGTTGACATATCTCTTGTTTGACGGTCTTTATCGGCAATCTTATGGGCCGTGTGTTCAAACCTCTCCTCCACGGCGGCGAGCGTTACCTTTATATCTGTTGTGCCTATAGATGTCTTCTCACGCTCTTCTCTAAGCGAAGTTGTTTCGTGCGAGAGCCCAGCGATAACGCCTTCACGTCCGGTGCATGCCCCTTCGAGGCCTTCACGTTCTCTGGCAAGGTCTATCTTCTTTGCTTTGATGGCTTCAAGTTCAGCCTCTGTAGCCGTAACGTCTCTGATGGCCGCCTGTATGCGCTCACCGATATGCTCTACGCCGTCGGTCAGACGCTTAAGTTCGCCTTCTTTATTTATCTGGTCGATGTCTTTTGTGTATAGGTCTTCCTTATGCGCTTCGGCCTCTGTGGTGCTCTCTGTTATGGCGGCTTCTATTTCATTAAGCTCTCTTTCGAGTGTGGCGATGTTGTCCTTTATCTCTTCCATCTCAGAGGTGAGTTCTTTTATCTGTGTCCTCTTTACGAGCATACCGCCGTCAGAGCCGTTCGAGTAGCCGCCGGTTATCATGCCTTCGGGGTTTAGTAGCTCTCCGTCGGATGTAACGAATGTTCTGGCCACTCCGTTTTGGTTCCATATCTCAACGGCCTGATTAAGATCTCTAACGACGATTACGCCGTCGAGGAGGTAGTTTACTATCGAAGAAAACCCGTCCTTTACCTTTACTTCGTTCTTCAGGAAAGTAGTGCCCATGGGGGGTGCTTGCGCAGCACTCGTCTCTGTCGGTATGCGTGCGCCGTTCATCGGTATGAATGTTCCGCGTCCGGTGGAGTTGGACTTAAGGTACTCTACGGCTTCGATACCGGCACTCTGACTCTCGACTATAACGTACTGAAGGCTCTCGCCGAGGGCGGCCTCTACGGCCTTTTCGTAGCCTTTGTGGGCTTCCAGGACGTCTGCCAGCAGGCCGTGTACGCCGTTGCGTTCCTCACGGGATTGCATTATGGTCCTGGCACCGTCTCTCAGGCCGTCGAGGTTCGTCTCCATCTCTTCTAATGTCTTTAGGCGCGCTCCTGTTGCCGCCATATTTTCTTTAAGCCTCTTCAGGCGTTCGTTCTTTTCGCCGCTCTCGCTCTGGAGGACCGACAAGCGTTCGGTAGATATGCGAAGGCTATTACCGGTGGATTCTTTCTTTTCTCCTGCAATTGTGAGGGCTTCTCTGATGGCATTAAGGGAAGGGGTCTTTTCGTCGAGTTCCCTTCTTGCCACTTCGGCGTCGTTCTTCCTTGTGGCCTCGAATGCGCGCAGGCGTTCTTCTTCTTTTATGGAGGCCTGGATGGTGTAGCGTATATCGGAGAGGCGTGTTCTGTCCTCTAAGAGTCCGGCTTCTTCTACTTTAAGGCCGTTCTCCTTCTCTCTGATGCGCGCGTCTATCTCGGCGAGCAC
>DAOVKH010000070.1 GCA_030631875.1 Deltaproteobacteria bacterium
AAGGAGGAATAAGTATGTCAGAGCAATACCCAGAGCAACACTATGAAACTGTCTGTATCATCCACCCCGATACAGATGAAGCCACGGTAAAGGAGATTATCTCCAAGACATCTTCTGCTATAGAAGCTACCGCCGGCAAAGATCTCGATGTCGATGAATGGGGCAGGAAGCGTCTTGCCTATCCAATCCAAAAGAAAAATGAAGGCTACTACGTGCTATTTACCTACACTGCTTCGGCCAAAACACCGGCCGAGGTCGATCGTGCGTTAAGGTTCCGCGAAGATATAATGCGCTACCAGACGGTCAAGATAGACGAGAGGGTAAAGAAGGCCGAGGTTAAGCCAGCGGAAGTAACGCCTGAAGTAAAGACCGAAACGGCAACTGCTACTGAAGATAAGGGAGGAGCATAAAATGTCAGATATAAAGACACCCACAACAACCAGCGCGCCTTCTACTCAGAGTACTACTACAACAACGACAACAAGGCCGTCAACGAGCAGGCCTCCGGCAAGACCGGGTGGCAGACCTACGGGCGGTAGACCAGGCGGCAGGCCCGGCGGCAGACCCGGCGGTCGTCCAGGCGGAAGAAGAAACTTCAGACCATACAGCAAGAAGGTATGTCGCTTCTGTAAGAAGGGTGGCGTAAAGGTAGATTATAAAGACGCTAAGGGCTTAAGGCCGTTCCTTACCGAACGTGGCAAGATACTTCCGCGCAGGATGAGCGGTAATTGCGCCAAGCACCAGCGTAAGGTCAACACAGCGATTAAGCGTGCCAGAATTCTGGCGATAATACCATATACAGCTCTTGCGCTAGATAGATAAAGCGTCAAGTCGACTAATAATTAGGGAGTTTTATTATGAAGATAATACTTAGAGATAACTTAGATAACCTTGGTATACTCGGCGAGGTTGTAACGGTCGCTCCGGGATACGCAAGAAATTACCTGATACCCAGAGGGCTTGCCGTAGTGGCGACCAAAGGGAATCTGAATCAGTTCGAAGCGGAGAAAGAGACCTGGCTCAAGAAGGCCGCTCTGCTCAAGGCCGATAAAGAGACGATTAAGAAGGCACTTGAGGGTGTGGATCTGAGCTTCACGAGGAAGTCGGGCGAAGAGGGTAAACTCTTCGGCTCGGTTACATCGATGGACATAGAGGCCGCCCTGAAGGAGAAGGGTTTTGAGATATTAAAGAAGCACATTATAATCGGCGAGCAGTTAAAGAGTGTCGGTAACTTCACAGTCAACGTGAAGCTCCACCACGAGGTATCTGCCGAGATAAAGATAGAGATAATCGGCGATAAGGTAGTGGAAGAGGTTGTAGAGACAGCCGCACCATCCGAGGAAGAGACTTCGACTGAGGAAGAAACCTCTACAGAAGAGACATCCGAAGAGACCGCTGAAGAAGCTACAGAGACGGAAGAAGAGACAAGTTAAAATCCCACAAAAGAATATATAAGATAATCCACCATGGCCGTAGGCGTTAAAAATAGAGGGGAGGGCGCATCACTAAGGGTTCCTCCCCATAACCTTGAGGCCGAGCAGGCCGTCCTTGGTGGAATCCTCCTTGAGAAAGATTCCATAAATAAAGTCCTTGAAATCCTGAGCCACGACGGCAGTGATTTCTATAACGGTGTCAATGGCGAGATATTAAAGGCCATGATATCGCTCTTCGAGAAGAACACCCCTATAGACGTAGTAACCCTAACAGATATTTTTAAAGAAACCAAAGTGCTCGATTCTGTCGGCGGTTTGCCCTATATAATCGAGGTTGTAGAGCGCACGCCAACGGCCGCCAATATAGGCTACTATGCTAAGATTGTAAGGGAGAAGGCTCTTCTTAGGAATCTAATACGTGCCGGTACCGAGATAGTTACGCGTGGTTATCAGGCCGGTGATGCTGTAGAGGACTTTATAGACGAGGCCGAGCGGATAATATTTCAGGTCGCTCAGGAGCGCACGAAGAAGTCTTACTACGCGCTTAAGGATCTGATCAAAGATGCCTTTGAGGCCGTTGAAAAGTTATACGAGCAAAAGACACACCTAACGGGCGTACCCACGGGCTTTAAGGATTTGGATAAATTAACAGGAGGTTTTCAGGACTCCGATCTTATAATAATCGCCGGACGACCGAGTATGGGTAAGACGGCCTTTGCCCTGAACATCGCCGAATATGCCGCAATAGAGGCAAAGATGCCTGTTGCGGTATTCTCACTTGAGATGAGCAAAGAGCAGTTAACACAACGTATGCTCGCCTCGCGCGCAAGGGTCGACTTGCAGAAGCTTCGTCAAGGACACCTTGCTGACGAGGATTGGGGACACCTCACCAATGCCGTTGGCATACTTTATGAAGCACCAATATATATAGACGACACTCCGGCTCAGAGTGTTCTGGAGCTGAGGGCAAAGGCTCGCAGGTGGAAGGACGAGCTTGGCATTAAGATGATAGTCATAGATTACTTACAGCTCATGCGCGGAAGGTCTCGTTCAGAGAGCCGTGAGCAGGAGATATCCGATATATCAAGGTCGCTTAAGGCTCTGGCAAAGGAGTTGCATATTCCGGTCGTGGCACTATCTCAGCTCTCGCGTCGCACTGAACAGCGCGAGGGAAACCGCCCGCAATTATCCGACCTTCGTGAGTCGGGTGCTATAGAGCAGGATGCCGACGTCGTAATGTTCGTCTACAGAGAGAGTGTTTATAAGGACTGCGAGTGCCCGAAGGAAGAGGTCTGCACCTGCGGCATGAGGCGTTCGGCGGAGCTACTCATACGCAAGCAACGTAACGGCCCTATCGGCGATGTTCATCTGACATTCATGCACGAGCTTGCCCGCTTTGAGGATCAAGTCCAGGTAGATTACGGCGATATCCAGGGCGAGTGGGTCGAGTAAGTAGCCCGTAAAGTTTCCTATCTTATATAACCGGCAATCCATGTGAATAAAAAGTATGCAGAGGTTTACGTAAACTTACCGGTAGAGGGCGGCCCCTTTACCTACCTTATCCCAGACCATCTCACGGGCGACGTAGAGGTTGGAAGGCGTGTGCTCGTCCCATTCGGGCGTCGTACGGTTACAGGCTACGTCTCGGCTCTAAGCAGTAGTAGTGACTTGGAGAAGGTGCGCTCTATCACCGACCTGCTCGACACCAAGCCTCTATTCGACGCGGTAAGGCTTAAGTTTTACCTGTGGCTTAGCACTTACTATATGGTCTCTCCCGGAACAGCACTTTCACTTACCCATCCCGCAGCGATAAATCAAAAGAGTCAAAGACACCTTGCGTTGACCGAGGCAGGAACCCTTGAGCTTAAAGGTAAAGATAAAGAGAGCGAACTCTTAAGAGCCGTAGGCGATAAGGGCATAACGATGTCGGCTCTTATAAAGAAGTTTAAGGGTAAGGCCGTCTACGGCCTCGTCGAAAGGCTAAAAGAGGACGGCCTATTGACCGAAGAGGTGCGCATAGGCAAGCAACTCAAAGAAAAGACTGAGAAGGTCGTTGCTCTTAAAGGCGTAGAGAATAAGTTAGAAGTAATGGAGGCCCTTAAGCGCTCTCCCGCGCAGAGGAGGCTATACGAATACCTTAGAGGGAGAGGCGAGCTTAGTCTTAAAGAGCTTAGAGGTATTAGAGAGCTTAGCGGTCTTGACGGAGCAGTAAGAAAGCTCGAAGAGAGGGGCTTCCTAAGTATAAATAAACGCACCATTAGGCGCGACCCATCGGCAGGCGTTGTGCCAAGGTTAATGGAGCACACCCCGAACGTCGAGCAACGTAAGGCTATAGACTCCATAACAAAGTCCATAGGCAGTGGGTACTCGCCGTTCTTACTCTTTGGTGTTACCGGAAGCGGAAAGACACTAGTCTATATCCGTGCCATAGAAGATGCTCTAAAGAAAGGACGCCGTGCAATGCTCTTGGTCCCTGAGATAGCTTTGACGCACAGGATGGCGGCCTATTTATTGGAGCACTTTAAGGGGCGTGTGGCAGTACTTCACAGCGCGCTATCGGACGGCGAACGCTCCGATGAGTGGCGGCGTATCTTAGAGGGTAAGGTCGACGTAGTCGTTGGCGCTCGCTCGGCGTTATTTTCACCTATAAAGAACCTTGGCCTAATTATAGTAGACGAAGAGCATGACAGTTCTTATAGCCAAGACGAAGGGATTAGGTATAACGCGCGCGACGCGGCCTTGATGCTCGCCAATATGCTCGGCATTACCATAGTGCTCGGTACGGCGACCCCGGCCCTGGAGACATTCCATAACGTGAAGCTTGGGCGTATAGCGTTACTTAAGATGGAAGAGCGCGTCGGTGGTGCTACAATGCCTGAGGTAGAGTTGTTGGATATGAGGCGCAATAAAGGTGTCGTCATATCCGAGAGGCTCGCCTCTTTGATGGAGATAACTATCTCAGATGGTGGTCAGGTGCTTTTGTTTTTGAATAGGCGTGGCTACTCAAGTTTTATTATATGCAGGAGTTGCGGCGAGGCCGTTAAGTGCGTGAACTGCGACCTGACGCTCACCATGCACAAGAGAGCCGGAAGGCTCAAGTGCCACTACTGCGACTTTGAATTATCAATACCGGACGAATGCTCTGAGTGCGGAGCATTAGATATGGTAGATCCGGGTATAGGCACAGAGAAGGTCGAAGAGGAGGTGCGAGTACTTCTTCCGAAGGCGCGTGTCGCGCGCCTCGATAGAGACAGCACTCGTAAGAAGGGCACTCTCGCCAAGGTCATAGAGGCCGTCGAGGTAGGGGATGTTGACGTATTAATCGGTACTCAGATGGTAACCAAGGGCCACCACTTTCCGTCGATGCGGCTCGTGGGTGTGATATCCGGCGATACCTCGTTGAATATGCCTGACTTTAGAAGCAGTGAACGCACCTTTCAGCTAATAGCGCAGGCCTCCGGGCGTGCCGGCAGGAGTGGCTCTGCCGAGGCCGCTAAGTCGCGCGTAGTTGTGCAAACGTTCAACCCCGAGCATTTTTGTCTAACCCGTGCGGCTAAGTATGACTACGAAGGTTTCTTCGATGAAGAGATGGCGATACGCAAAGAGGTCGGTTATCCGCCCGTCATAAGGCTCGCCTCCATACGCATAGAATCGATTAATGACAACCTTGCCTTCAGGGCGGCAGAGGCGTTAAGGAAGGTAGTGCCGACAGATACGAAAGGCCTTAGCGTCCTTGGTCCGGCTCCGGCCCTGGTGGCGCGCCTTCGTGGTAAGTACAGGTATCAAATACTCGTAAAGGCCACCGACGTGAAAGTCCTTCATCGAACTCTCTTCACTCTACGGCATTTCTTTAATGGGGGTAACTTTACGAAGGTATCTATGAGAATCGATGTGGACCCTGCGTCGACCCTCTAACGATAAAGAATTTAATTACCGCCGAGACGCTTAACAGCATCCCTTATGGACTCTTGGTCAAACTTTATGCGGAAGTTTATGAACGGTCCCTCTGCCGTAAAGTCGGAGCCGGAGAAGTCGTCGTCTTTAAATCCTGTGATGTTGTATCCAAAGCTCACCCAAGTGTTCTCCGCGAAGCTGTGTCCGATAGAGAAGCCTGTGCCGTAATCCACCTGAGAGGACTCCCATGAACGAAGCACGCTCGTCCTTGCGCCGACATCCCACTTAGGCGTTATATCGTAGCGAGCCTCCATTCCGATTAAGTCGGTATATCCACTATATGATCTGTTGTCGATAGTATCCCTAACATACTTGGCTCCGTATTGGAGTGAGAGCTGAGTCTTTGAGTTCATCTTAAAGTTAGCGTTCATATTATTTATGATGCGTTTGTTGTCGTAGTTGAAGGCTCCGCCGCTCGCCTTATCTTCGATAAGCTCTAAGCGGTTAAGAACTATCCAGCGGCTCTCGAATGGCCTGTACGCAAAGCCTAAGCGCAGTTCTTTTAGTTCTTTATCCGAAGCGCCTATGGCCGACGATTTTATATTCGTAAGTTTAAGTCCTACGGATAAACCGAGACCTTCCCGCAACTCTCCGTATAGACCCGTAAAGAATCCAAATTTACTTTCATACCTCGACGTGCGTCTTTCTATGCGTGAGGTTGCGCCCCACTTGTCTCCCTGATAGCCAGCCCCTGTGGAGAGTGCCGTGAATTCACTGTCGGCACTCGCAAGTGGTACGTTGTTGTTCATCTTTGTGTTACCCGGGTGCTTTATAGCATTGGCGTGGTCTATTGAGCCGTCTATGCTAAGGCGTTCGGTTAGGCGTAGCTTCTGCGCTAAGCCCACGGTACTGAATACTCTTTCTCCTGATTCGTCGTACTCTCTAACGAGAGAGCTATTCATGCTTGCGCCGGTCCACGGCGTTGCCTTTAGCCCAAGACGTGTGGATTGTGTGTCTTCGGCATCTCCGTATGTGAACTCCTGATCCGCTATTATCGTTACGAAGCGGTTTAGTTTTAAGTCGGCCCCTATGGTTGTGCGCGTAGGATAGTCGCTACTTTCGTCTTCGTTGAGGATGGACTGCTCGTGCGTTATACGGAGCTTCAGCCTGTCGGCTATAGGCTGCCAATCGGCGCCGAGGCTCAGTTGTTTGGAACGAGCAATTGAGCCGTCAGCGAGCTCGTCTTCTACCGTTCTAAGCCCAGTCGTTAACGAGTACTTGTCTGCTCTGTACTTAAGGCCAACCTCCGAGAGTGTGCGTTTTGCATCGGTTACCAGGTTCTCCTGACGCATGACTTCAGCGTTTAGAGATACCTTCTTTGTCATCCTGTATTTGGAGCTTACGCCGAACTTACGCGTGCCGTTTTCACTGCTCATGTTTTGACCAAGCCCGAAGTCTTCGCCGTACTGACGTATGTAGGCGTTGGTCGATATCATTGGAGATTTGTGCGAAAGCTCGGCTATGTACGCACTACCTGTATCTGTAGTGCCGTCGAAGTCATTCCTCGTCGTCGATGTTTCGAGCTTTAGAGCGATATCCTCTGAGACCTTTACGACGGCATCTACGCCTAAGAGGTCGCCTTCAGCACCCGTGCGGCCTTCGTGTATCAGTGTAGCTCCGCCAAGCACCTTGCCGTCCAAGAGCTTTACTTCGGCGCGCGCTCCGTAGTTTAGCTTCTTGTCGCTCGAATCGGAGGACTCGTAGTCAACGACTATATAGACAGGGTTCATATCACGGTCTTTACTCAAGACCGGTTCCTTGAAGAATATAGTAGAGTTGTCGTAATCTATGTCGTAGTCCGTGTGACGCGCGAGGCGTGTCGTTGAGATTACAACCTCGCTCCTGAAGCGGTCTCTGACTTCTATCTCGACACTCTCGGAGTTTATTATGACATTACTCCTTGAGAGTTTATATAAGCCCGAAGTGCCGTCGCCGCGAAGTTCGTCCTTTATGAATGCCTTATTCGTGTCTGCTAAGAAGGCCGTATAGGAGAGCTTTTCGCCGTGCATCTCTGACTTGATGCCGTTCATGCTTCTCTTGTAGCGAGAGAGTTCGGTTACATTAAGTCCTGTGTCGAAGTCTCCGAAGAGGGCGTAGAACTCGCGGCGTTCTACCTTGAGGTAGAGCTTCCGGCTGCTCACGGCTTCGTAGCTCTGGTTGGTCTCGTCGCCGTATATTGTATAGTATTTTCCAGGGTCTATCGTTCCGTGGAGCTTGTCTTCATTAAAGCCGTCTTTCGTTGAGTCGTAGGCCATCGTCAATAACCAGTGGCCTTTGATAGTTCCCTTAGCGAAGAAGCTC
The DNA here is from genome assembly GCA_030631875.1 of Deltaproteobacteria bacterium. Taxonomy (GTDB): domain Bacteria; phylum Desulfobacterota; class GWC2-55-46; order GWC2-55-46; family DRQE01; genus DAOVKH01. The sequence continues at coordinate 7,689 of DAOVKH010000070.1, forward strand.
ACATCTTCTTTTGTGTAGAAGTCATCTTCAGCTCCCGATACCTTAGCGCTCGTCATATTATCGTCAATGGTATTGTAGCCGGCCGTACCTTCGGCGAAACCAACGAGTATCCAATCCCTAAGTTTGGGTGCGAGCCACGGTCGTACGACGTGTTCGCCACTTACGAGGTTAAAGCGAAGTGTTGCGTGGCCTTCTTTAGAGTCTGGGCTTAGCTTTATCTTCGCTATACCGTTCGCTCCGATGATAAACTTTGTGCGCTTCGTCTCTACTGCGCTCAGTGGATATTGGTCAAAGGCCTCTTTACTCTGCAGTGCCGTGTGCGGCGGGTCTACCGTGAATTCTCCGGTGACACCTTGGCGCGCCGGAGCTCCGTCCTTATCCGTAAAGCGCAC
>DAOVKH010000218.1 GCA_030631875.1 Deltaproteobacteria bacterium
AAAAACACTCCACCCTCCAATTCGCTTACGACCGTTGACATAATCCTAAAGTCTATGTGCGATGCCTTGCCCGTAGCAGAGCCGTCTACTGCAGGGTGCATATGTATGATGTCTGTGCCAATGGCAACGTGTACCGTAACGGGTACCTTCAACCTAACGCCTGCGGCAAGTATGCTCAACTCTTTATGAGGAAAGTTCTTGCCTCCGCCCTCTATCATCTCACCGACACTTCGCCCAAGGCCTAAGTTTTTATCCGCGCCCTTCTTTATAGCCTTATTGAGCATGCGTCCGGTCTCTTCTGCCATGCCGAATGTACCGGAGCCAATCTCAGAATCAACGTCCTCGGATGTCGTGCCGTTAAAGGCCAGTTCAAAGTCATGTACAATGCCCGCGCCATTCATCGCGACCGACGTAATAACGCCGCGTTCCATAAGGTCTATTATAAGAGGGCTAAGGCCCGTCTTTATGACGTGCGCGCCCATACCGATGGCAACGGACCTGCCTTCACCATGAGCCTTTACTATGGCCAATGCGACGGCCTTCAAATCATCTGCCGCAAGGATACTCGGAAGTGACTTTAAGAATTCATTAAAGCCTGCACCCTTCTTATAGAGTGTAGCCATATCCTTTGTAGAGACCTTGCTCTTACGCTTCTTTATGGACGAGGTCTTAAGCCCCTTAAGCGATATCGGTTTCTTAAATGCCATCAGCTAACCTTCTCGAATAATATATAATCTACGAGTTGGCAGATGACGTGCCCTGCCGTTATGTGAACCTCCTGGACCCTTGCCGTAGACTTTGCGTTTACGTTTATCGCTATGTCGGCCTTTGCCATAAGCTTACCGCCGTCGCCGCCCGTTAAGGTTATCGTCTTTATGTCGAGCTTCTTTGCCGCTGTAACGGCGGCTATTACATTCGCCGAGTTTCCGCTCGTCGATATCGCAAGCAAGACGTCGCCTTCTTTACCTAAGGCCTTTACCTGCTTTGAAAATATCTCCTTAAAGTCGTAGTCATTACCGATGCTCGTAATCGTAGAGGTATCGGTCGTTAAGGCAATAGCCGGAAGAGGCGGGCGCTCTATCTCAAAGCGGTTTACGAACTCGGCGGCCAAGTGCTGGGCATCGCCCGCAGAGCCGCCGTTGCCGACTATCATCAGCTTAGCACCGGAGGTAAATGCCTCGGCAATAAGCTCAGAGGCTTCGACGACAAGGGCGGCGTTCTTCTTAGTAAGAAAACGCTCCTTTGCCTTTATAGATGCCTCGAAAGATTTTTTTACTATATTGATCATTGTATTAAACCGTCTTTAACTATTCTATCGTAAAGTTCACTCTGCTTTTTATATGAGAAACTTACCGTTCTTCTGTATGAGGCGGCCGTCTATGTAAAGCGCCCCGCCCTTCCTCAGATCCTTTATCATATCCCAATGTATGCCCGATACGTTCTTACCGCCCGTTTCTTCATATGACTTACCGAGAGCCAGATGGATCGTACCGCCTATCTTCTCGTCGAAGAGTATATCCTTTGAGAACTTCGTAATGCCGTAATTGACGGCAACGCCAAGCTCGCCCAAGAATCTTGCGCCCTTGTCGGTATCGAGCATCGCCATCAGGAACTCTTCATTCTTAGTGGCAGAGGCCTCGACGACCTTACCCTTCTTAAATGTAAGCCTTATGTCCGTTACCTCACGGCCCTGATATATAGCAGGCATCTCGTAATAGATGTGGCCTTCGGCAGAGTTTTCTACCGGAGAGGTAAAGACCTCGCCGTCGGGCATATTGCGGTCTCCGGCGCACTTCATCGCCTTCCTGCCCTTGATGCTCATCGTAAGGTCGGTGTCTTTACCAACGATACGCACGAGCTTACCTTTATCCATAACTCGCTTTAACTTCGTCTCTTCTTTATCGACCTTCTTCCAATCTATGTTCGTTGCTTTATACAGGAAGTCTTCATATTCGCTGAGGCTCATGTCGGCCTCTTGAGCCAGTGCGTTGGTCGGGAAGTTGCATATAACCCAGCGTTTTTCGTTTACGATAATATCACGCATCTTACGAATCGCCTTACTCCTGATGCCGGCCTTCTTCGGATCAATATTGCTCATGGACTTCTTATTGAGCGGAGCCGCAATGCTTATAACGCAGTCCGTATTTTTGGCTTCATATAACTTAATCTTTGAGAGGTGCTCTAATTGCGCCTTCGTAGCACCTTTGAAGAATATATTGTGCGCCTCTTCGAGGCCGATATTCACTATAGGGTGGCCTCCGGCGGCAACGACCTCACGGTATACCTCCAAGACGAGTGGCTTTGCCAATTCTGTAGAAGCGTTTATGAGTACCGTATCTCCGCGCTTTACCCTCACCGAGTAGTTTACGAGTATGCCTGCAAGCTTTTTAACCCTTGGATCTGCCATAATAATTATCCCTTTCCTGCCACG
>DAOVKH010000217.1 GCA_030631875.1 Deltaproteobacteria bacterium
GTAAAGATAATCGGTACGTCTCCCGACTCGATAGATATGGCCGAGGATAGAGAACGCTTCGACGAGCTATTATGTAAGCTCGATATAAAGAAACCCGCAAGTGCGTTAGCACGCAGTGCCGAGGAGGCGATAACGGCGGCAAGTGATCTAGGTTATCCCGTGATGGTCAGGCCATCGTACGTCCTTGGCGGACGCGCAATGGAGATAGTATACGAAGAGAGCAGACTCAAGGAATATATGGAGCGTGCCGTCGATGCCTCGCCGGAGCATCCCGTGTTGATAGATTGTTTCTTGGAGGGCGCGTTGGAGGTAGATGTCGATTGTCTGTCGGACGGCGAGCAGGTAGTCGTCGCGGGTATAATGGAGCACATAGAAGAAGCAGGCGTTCATTCGGGCGATTCGGCCTGTTCGATTCCGCCGTATTCGTTGAGCGAAGAAATAATAGAAAAGATAAGAACCTACTCAAAGGCTTTGGCAATAGAGCTTAAGGTAATAGGCCTTATGAATGTGCAGTATGCCGTTAAGGATAATGAGGTCTATATAATAGAGGTAAATCCGAGGGCTTCGCGCACCGTGCCATTCGTGAGTAAGGCCATAGGAAGGCCGCTCGCGAAGCTCGCTACGAAGCTGATGGTCGGTCGTACGCTTAAGGAATTAGACTTTACCGAAGAGGTTACACCAAAGCACGTCTCGGTAAAGGAAGCCGTCTTTCCGTTTGTAAAGTTCCCGGGTGTCGATACACTCCTTAGCCCTGAGATGAAGAGCACGGGCGAGGTCATGGGCGTTGATTCGGACTTTGGGCGTGCCTACGCAAAGGCACAGATTGCGGCAGGCAACACCATGCCGCGCGAGGGTACGGTATTCATAAGCGTTAAGGACGGCGATAAGGACGCAGTCATCTCGGTAGGCCGTGAATTGGTTGGGATGGGCTTTAAGGTCATTGCAACGAACGGTACGGCCAAGGTCTTTAACGATAATGGTGTCGAGGCAGAAGCTGTCGCTAAGGTCGGTGCAGGGGAACGTCCGAATATCGTCGATAAGATAAAGAGCGGTGAGGTCGATATGGTAATAAATACTTCGTTTGGAGTTAAGAGCGTTGAGGATTCCTATTCTATACGAAGAAGCTCCGTTGAATTGGGGCTTCCGTACTTTACGACAGTCGCCGGAGCCAGTGCGGCGGCACTCGGCATAAAGGCCGACCTTAAGGTTGGCTTGGATGTTAAGACCATTCAGGAGTTTCATGAAGAGTAATGGTTAAGAGGTAACCATCATGTCAAATAGCCCTTCATCTCTTTTATACAAAGACGAACTCCTTGAGCTGCTCGCGACCCTCGCGCGGCCCATAGACTTCGCCTCGAAGAATAACTTTGCTTTCTTATCTATGGTAAAGGACTTTGAATCATTCACAGAAGAAATACTGACCGCGCTTCGCGGTATTAAATCCCTTCCGAAAGATATCTCAGAGCAGATAGATAAACTCGTCGAATCCTTCAGTGGCTTTGACGCCCTAAGCGATGACCTTAAGAAAGAACGTCTTCTCAGAGCCGTGGAGGTTATAGGCTTTATACGAGTTTTTTTAGAGGGTGGCGAGGGCGTTGCTCCCAAGTCCGCCCCAAAATCTACAGCCCCTGCGCCGATTGTCTCTCATAAAGAAAGTAGCGATAGAATAAAAAAACTCTCCACACCTCTGCAGTACCTAAAGGGCGTTGGGCCAAAGCTCTCCGAGCGTTTCAGTAAGGTAAAGAACCTTAACTCCATCGAAGACCTTCTATACTTCCTTCCCATACGATACGAAGATCGCCGAGACGTAAGGAAGATTGCGTTGCTTGAGGTCGGTATGAACGCCACGACTACCGGTGAGGTCGTCGTCGCGGGCCCTGTGCAATACGGCAGGCGGCGTGGCTATGAGGTCGTCATATCGGACGGCAAGGGTTTGCTTAAGCTCAAGTGGTTTAACTTCAAGGCGCAGTATATGACGCGCTATAAGCAGGGCAAGTGGCTACGCGCATACGGCATGGTTACGGCCTATGGTCAACAGAAGGAGATCATACACCCCGATGTTGAATTTATAGATAAAGACGATGCGGCTACCGTCGATATAAAGCCATCGGAGGCCATCGTGCCGGTATACTCAAAGCTCGGTAACCTACACCAAAAAACTATTCGTAAGATTATTGTAAAGGCAGTCGAGGATTACGCCGACCTTGTCGTAAGCGGCGCGACCGCTGACAGTGTAAGAGAGCGCGGCTTGCTTAATATAGGCGAAGCCTTCCGTGTTGCGCATTCCGCCTCTGCTATGAAAGACAGCGGCGACGCAGAGGATATAGCGGTCGCCAAACGAAGCCTCGCCTATGACGAATTATTTTCTCTGGAGCTTGGCTTGGCGCTTAAGCGTCGTGCATTTAAAAGAGAGGGTGGTCTTACCCTTAAGTCCGACGGACGCCTTGAGGCGAAACTTCGAGGAGCATTGCCCTTTAAATTGACCAA
>DAOVKH010000102.1 GCA_030631875.1 Deltaproteobacteria bacterium
ACTTCGGATCTAAACGACCTTTACAGAAGGGTCATTAACAGAAACAACCGTCTTGAAAAATTAATGGAGCTTAACGCTCCGGATATTATAATACGTAATGAAAAGCGCATGCTTCAGGAAGCCGTAGACGCTCTTATGGATAACGGCAGGCGTGGTCGCATCATTACAGGCCAGAATAAGAGGCCACTCAAGAGTTTAAGCGATATGATTAAGGGTAAGGGCGGGCGCTTTAGACAGAACCTCCTCGGTAAACGTGTTGATTATTCGGGTCGTTCGGTCATCGTCGTAGGGCCTGACTTGAGGCTTCACCAGTGCGGACTCCCAAAGAAGATGGCCTTGGAGTTATTCAAGCCCTTCATATACCAGAAGCTCGAAGAGTATGGTTACGCCACTACCATAAAGAGTGCGAAGAAGATGCTCGAAAAGGAGAGGCCAGAGGTTTGGGACGTGCTTGAAGAGGTCGTAAAAGAGCATCCGATATTACTTAACAGAGCGCCGACACTTCATAGGCTCGGCATACAGGCATTTGAACCACTCCTAATAGAGGGTAAGGCCATTCAACTCCATCCGCTCGTCTGCTCGGCCTTTAATGCCGACTTTGACGGCGATCAGATGGCAGTACACGTACCTCTTTCGGTCGAGGCACAGACCGAGGCGCGCGTTCTCATGATGAGCACCAATAATATCCTTTCCCCTGCGCACGGAAAGCCCGTTATCATTCCGACTCAGGATATAGTCCTTGGGCTTTACTACCTGACTCGTGAGAAGATGGGTTCAAAGGGAGAGAGTAAGATATTCTCAAGCTTTGATGAAGTAACGGCCGCCTATGAGGCAGAAGCCTTGGGGCTTCAGGCAAAGATAAAGGTAAAGGTCGAAGGAGAACTAACGGATACGACCGTAGGCAGGGTTATACTCCGCGAGGTCGTTACCGAGGATATAGAGTTCGAGCATGTAAATAAGGTCATGGACAAGAAGCAGTTGGCCGACCTTATCGATAGGTGTTATAGAGTTTCAGGCAATAAAGAGACGGTTCTCCTGGCCGACAGGCTTAAGAACCTTGGCTATAAGTACGCCACAAAGGCGGGTATATCGATATGTATCGATGATATGAAGATACCGGCGAGGAAGAACGAATTTCTCGATGAATCATACGCAGAGGTCGATGAGATTCAAAGTCAATATAACGAAGGTCTTATAACCGATGGAGAGCGTTACAATAAGGTCATTGATATATGGGCGCACGCTACAGAGGTTATAGCCGAAGAGATGATAAAAGAACTCGGCGTGGATATTGTTAAGGATAAGGACGGAAAAGAGCATAAAGTCACAAGCTTCAACCCTATCTTCATTATGGCCGATTCCGGTGCCAGGGGTTCGGCGCAGCAGATTCGTCAGCTGGCCGGTATGCGAGGCCTTATGGCTAAGCCGTCGGGAGAGATAATTGAGACCCCGATTACGGCTAACTTTAGAGAGGGGCTGACCGTTCTTCAATACTTTATCTCCACTCACGGTGCGAGAAAGGGTCTTGCCGATACCGCGCTTAAGACAGCCAACTCCGGTTACCTTACGAGAAGGCTCGTCGATGTTGCTCAGGATGCCATCATATCCGAAGAAGATTGCGGCACACTCGACGGTATATATATATCCTCACTCGTTGAGAGCGGAGAGATAATCGAGCCGATAGGCGAGAGGATACTCGGTCGTGTTGTGCTGGAAGACGTTGCCGATACTTACTCAGGAGACGTCATACTCCATGAGAATGAAGAGATAGACGAAGACGGTGTGCGCAGGATAGAAGAGGCCGGCATAGACAGGATAAAGATAAGAAGTGTGCTCACTTGCCGCAGTCCCAGAGGAATATGCATTAAGTGTTACGGCAGAGACTTGGCAAGAGGTAAAATCGTCGATATGGGTGAGGCCGTAGGCGTCATCGCCGCTCAAAGTATCGGTGAGCCCGGCACACAGCTAACGATGCGTACCTTCCATATCGGTGGTACGGCGAGTCGTCGTGCTGAGCAGACCGTCCTTGAGGCACGCCACGAAGGTACTATCAGAACTCCAAAGCTCATTACGTCCATAAACTCCAAGGGCGAGTCGATTATTATGAACCGTAACGGTGAGATAACGATCGAAGATGAAGAGGGTCGTGAGAGAGAGTCTAATGCCGTAATATACGGAGCAAAACTGCTCGTCAAGGACGGCGATAAAGTGACTCAGGGTACGGTACTCGCCGAGTGGGATCCATACACCATCCCAATTCTGACGGAGATGGACGGTATCGTTAAGTACGGTGACGTTGAAGACGGTAAGACCATGAAGGAGCAGGTCGATGAGGTTACAGGGCTTTCAAGTAAGGTCATTGTATCCTACAAAGAAGTCGACATGCGCCCAAGGGTCTCCATTAAGGACGAATCAGGCAGGACGCTTAAGATACCGGGTACGACTATGCTTTCGAGGTACTTGCTACCTGTAGGCGCTATCATAACGATGGCCGAGAGTTCCGCCGTAAAGGCCGGAGATATTATAGCAAAGATACCGAGAGAGACGACCAAGACAAAGGATATTACCGGAGGTCTTCCAAGGGTTGCCGAACTATTCGAGGCCAGAAAACCCAAGGAGTGCGCCGTAATAAGTGAGATAGATGGTCAAGTATCTTTTGGTAAGGATACCAAAGGCAAGCGTAAGATTGTAATAACGCCGGATGCAGGAGATCCAAAGGAGTATCTCGTCGAGAAGGGTAAGCACATCAGCGTGCGTGACGGAGACGTTGTTACGGCCGGTGAGGGCTTGATGGACGGCTCTGCCAATCCGCACGATATACTCAGAGTGCTCGGCGTAAAGGAATTGGCCAAGTATCTTGTCGATGAGGTTCAAGAGGTTTACAGACTTCAGGGCGTTAAGATAAACGATAAACACATAGAGGTTATCGTCAGGCAGATGCTCAAGAGGGTAAAGGTTTCGGATGCAGGAGATACACGCTTCCTTGCCGAAGAGCAGGTCGAGAGGCACATCTTTGAAGAAGAGAACGAAAAGGTGCTCGGTAAGGGTAAAAAACCTGCCGTAGCTGAGCCTCTTCTTCAGGGTATAACCAAGGCATCTCTGTCGACCGAGAGCTTCATATCGGCGGCGAGCTTCCAGGAGACCACGAAGGTCTTGACGGGTGCGGCCATAGACGGAAAAATCGACTACTTACGCGGACTTAAGGAGAATGTCACCATGGGTAGGCTAATACCGGCAGGTACCGGTTTTGTCGACTACAGGACAATCAAGGCCGATGTCGAAAAGCTTCCCGAACCTCCGGAAGAACCTTCAGATGAAGATATATCCGATGAAGAAGCAGAAAATAACGGTTAAAAGCAAATAATTGCTTGACACCAAGGGCTTAACTTGATACTAATAATAGATTAACTCAGTACGGTAATTGTGCTTAATTAAAGGGAAGAGATGCCAACTATAAATCAATTAGTACGTAAGGGAAGAAGTAATCCCAAGAATAAGACGACAACTCCGGCACTTGACGCATGTCCTCAGAAGAGGGGTGTTTGTGTCAGGGTCTATACGACCACGCCTAAGAAACCGAACTCGGCGCTTAGAAAAGTAGCCAGAATCAGGCTCACAAACGGTATCGAGGTTACGGCCTATATACCCGGAGAAGGCCACAACCTGCAAGAGCACTCGGTCGTTATGATACGAGGCGGTAGGGTAAAGGATTTACCTGGTGTGCGTTACCATATCGTCAGAGGGTCGCTCGACACGGTTGGAGTCGACGGAAGAAAGCAGTCCCGTTCCAAGTACGGTGCAAAGAAACCCAAGTAGTCCGGCAAGTTGGGCAGGTGGGTGGTTAAGTAGTAAGGCGGTTGAGTAGTAAAGCAGTTAGGTGGTTATTTTCAGGAACTGTATGAGGGCTTAGGTGGGTTTGACGCAGAAGCCTTAGTAACGAAGAGACGCATTATAGTTTGGAGCCAGTGAACCGGTAAGGTTACTGATACTTTCCGTGTTATGGTTCCTGTTTTTTATTTTAAGAGCATAGAGAATCGCAGTTTCCGTTAAGGAGGAAGTCTGATGGCCCGTAAGGGAAGAGCACCAAAGAGAGAAGTTTTACCGGATCCGGTATGCAACGACATTACAGTCGCTAAGTTTATAAATAAGATTATGTTCGACGGCAAGAAGAGTGTTGCCGAAGGCGTTGTCTACGGAGCCTTTGATCAGATAAAGGAAAAGACGGGTACCGAGCCACTCGAGGTCTTCAATAAGGCACTCGAAAATGTTCGTCCGATGTTAGAGGTTAAATCGAGAAGGGTTGGCGGAGCCACATATCAGGTTCCGATAGAAGTTAAACCCGAGCGTAAGCTCTCGCTTTCTATAAGGTGGTTGATAGCCTATTCGCGTTCAAGAGCCGGTAAGTCGATGGCCGATAAGTTGGCCGCCGAGTTGATGGATGCGGCAAACGGACGTGGTGCTTCCGTTAAGAAGAAGGAAGATACCCACAAGATGGCAGAGGCCAATAAGGCCTTCGCGCACTATCGCTGGTAATTGGGCGGTAGCAGGTTTCGGGGCTGAGCAGGTAATTACCACGCTGTAGTTTTTAAGCTAAACTTAATAAAAATAATAAGGTTTTGAAGACGGAATAAGATGCCAAGAGAGATATCACTAAATAAACAGAGAAACATCGGTATTATGGCCCACATAGACGCGGGCAAGACTACTACTACCGAGCGTATTCTTTACTATACGGGTGTAACCTATAAGATAGGTGAGGTTCATGAGGGTACGGCCGTCATGGATTGGATGGAGCAGGAGCAGGAGCGCGGCATTACGATTACCTCCGCGGCGACCACCTGTACTTGGGACGACCACAGCATTAATATAATCGACACGCCCGGTCACGTTGACTTTACAATCGAGGTCGAGAGATCTCTTAGGGTTCTTGACGGCGCGGTAGCGGTATTCTGTTCGGTCGGTGGCGTTGAGCCCCAGAGTGAGACCGTATGGCGTCAGGCCGATAGGTACGGCGTGCCAAGGATAGCCTTCGTGAATAAGATGGATCGTGTTGGCGCGGACTTTTTTAATGTCGTCGATATGATGGTTGACAGACTTAAGACAAATGCCGTTGTCATACAGCTTCCAATAGGGAGTGAAGAAAACTTTCAGGGCGTAATAGATCTTATAAAGAATAAGGCCTTGATATGGGACGAAGACACACTCGGTGCTAAGTACAGAGAAGCCGATGTGCCCGAAGAGCTTAAAGAGCAGACCGCAGAGTATAGAGAAAAGCTGATCGAAGCCGCAAGTGACTTTGATGAAGATATAATGGAGAAGTTCATAGACGGTAAGGGGTCGGAGATTGCAGACGCGGAACTTATGGCCGCGATAAGGAAGGGCACTATTGCTCTCGGTATAACCCCTGTGATTTGCGGAACGGCCTTTAAGAACAAGGGTGTGCAAACCCTCCTTGATGCGGTAATAGATTATATGCCGTCTCCGTTAGATATTCCCGCCATAAAGGGAATACTCCCCGATACAGAAGAAGAAGGTACCAGAGAGCCAAAGGACGATCTTCCTTATGCGGCCTTGGCCTTTAAGATAATGACAGACCCGTTTGTCGGTCAATTGACATTCTTTAGGTTGTACTCAGGCACGATGACTGCCGGTTCTTACGTCTATAACTCAACTAAGGGTAAGAAGGAGCGTATTTCGCGTTTGATGAAGATGCACTCCAATAAGCGTGAAGAGGTTAAAGAGGTCTTTGCAGGCGATATAGCCGCGGCCGTTGGCCTTAAGAGCACGACTACAGGTGATACGCTCTGCGACCCCGATAATCTGATAGTTCTCGAGTCTCTAGATATACCGGAGCCGGTTATGAGTATAGCAATCGAGCCTAAGACAAAGGTCGACCAGGAGAAGCTCGGTGTTTCGCTTCAGAAACTCGCAATGGAAGACCCAAGTTTCCGTGTTGCCAGTGATGAGGAGACAGGGCAGACTATCATATCAGGAATGGGCGAGCTTCACCTTGAGATAATCGTCGATAGGTTGATGCGCGAGTTTAAGGTAGAGGCATCTGTCGGTAAGCCGCAGGTCGCATATAAAGAGACCATCACTCGTTCGACAAAGGCCGAGGGTAAGTACATAAAGCAGACCGGTGGTAAAGGGCAATACGGTCATGTTCGCCTTGAGCTTGAGCCCGGCGAGCGTGGTACAGGCTTTATATTTGAAAATAAGATAGTCGGTGGTGTTGTGCCGAGAGAGTATATAGGCCCGGTAGAGAAGGGTATCGCAGAGGCGATGGAGGCCGGAACAATGGCAGGCTATCCGGTCGTCGATATTAAGGTTACACTCTACGATGGTTCTTTCCACGATGTCGACTCTTCGGAGATGGCATTTAAGATAGCCGGTTCCATGGGCTTTAAAGAAGGTATGAAGTCGGCAGGGCAGGTTATTTTAGAGCCTATAATGAGTGTCGAGGTTGTTGTACCTGAGCAGTTCATGGGCGACGTTATAGGAGACCTTAACTCACGCAGAGGTAAGGTGCT
>DAOVKH010000139.1 GCA_030631875.1 Deltaproteobacteria bacterium
TTCGAGTTTCTTGGCACCTTCTCCTGTGCACTCCTCACAGCGACCGCCCGGAACATTAAAGCTAAAGCTTCCGGCCGTCATACCCATAGTCGTTGCTTCCTTGAGCGAGGCGTAGAAACTGCGTATCTCGTCAAAGCCGCCGATGTATGTTATGGGATTACTCCTTGGGGTCTTGCCTATAGGGCCTTGATCGATGAGGCGAACGTCTCTTATGTAGCGAACCCCGTCGATTGCGTCGTATTCGAGCGCGCTATCGGCCTTTATGCCAAAGCGGTGAGCAAGCGCGTTGTAGAGCGTATCCATTATGAGCGTACTTTTGCCCGACCCGGATACACCCGTAATACAGCTTAGCGTTCCAAGCGGTATGGATAGGTCGATTGATTTAAGGTTGTTGCCCTTTGCGCCCTTTATAGTGAGGAACTCTCCATTGCCGCGTCGCCTCCAGTGGGGGATGTGTATGGACTTAGTGCCTCGCAGGTAATCAGCACTCAGGGTAGTGCCGTTCTTAAGTAGCTCTTCAGTCGTACCTGAGTAGACGAGCTCTCCGCCAAGCTCTCCTGAGCCTGGGCCTAGCTCTATAACGTAATCAGAGGCCTCTATGACGGCACTGTCGTGCTCGACCAATACGACCGTATTGTCGCGCGCCTTGAGCTGCTTTAATTCTTCTATAAGCACGGATACGTCCCTTGGATGCAGCCCCACGGAAGGCTCGTCGAGTATGTATAGCACACCCGTCAGGGCAGAGCCCAATTGGTTGGCAAGTTGTATGCGCTGGGCTTCTCCGCCCGACAAGGTCTTTGTCAGACGGTTGAGCGTTATGTAGCCAAGGCCTGTTTGATTGAGGAATCGAAGTTTAAGTCTTATCTGACGAAGCGGTTCTTTTGTAAGTTCTTTGGCCTTACCCTTAAGTTCAAGGTCTGTGAAGAACGCCTTGGCATCCTCTATGGTCATGGCCGAGAGCTCGGCTATATTTACTTTATTGATACGAATATTCAGAGCCTTATCTTTAAAGCGTGTTCCCCTGCATGCCTTGCACGGGAACTGCCCCTTGAAGCGTGAAAGAAAAACTCTGATATGGAGCTTATACTTCTTCGTCTCAAGCTCCTTAAAGAAGCCGTCTATACCCTTGAAGTCCTTTGTGCCCTTATATACAATCTCTCGCTCTCGCTCGGATAGCTCTTCAAAAGGTGCGTCTAAATCCACCTCATAGCGTGCGGCAAAGCGTTCCATCTCTTCGTACCACCACGTATATGCGGGCTTTGTCCAAGGCTCTATGGCACCTTCCTTTAAGCTCAGTGATTTATCGGGAATTATCTTCGTTTCATCGTAGCGAAGTATGTTGCCGAAGCCCTTACACTCGTCGCAAGCACCGAGCGGGTGGTTGAATGAGAATAATATGGGGCGTGGTCTTTCGAGCGGAATCTCACAGTCCGTACAGGTAAGGGCGCTCGAAAAAGCTTTTCTTTCGTTCTTTGAGTCATCGTTCAATGTCACGGCCCAGCCCACACCGGAGCCTTCTTTTAATGAGGTTTCAAGGGAATCGGTGAGGCGAGAGCGTACGTCCTCTTTAAGGACGACCCTGTCTACGACGACAGATATCTTCTTCTTCTTCTTCTTCTTCTTCTTCATTGATGCGAGGGGGAGGTCTTTTAGCTGAGCGTCGTCGCTTATGTCGATACTCTCTGCGCCGTTGCCTGCAAGTATGCGTATGAAGCCTCTCTCTACAAGGCCCTGTAGCACACGCTTAATCTCTGTTTCGTCTTTATTCTCTATGGCGAGGTCGAAGCCTATAAGTGTTCTTTTGCCTGCCTGTGAGCTTAATAGCTCTTCGGCGACGGTTATCGGGTCGGATGGGCGGACTATCTTATTACACTTCGGGCAATGCACCTCTCCGGCGCGTGCGAATAAGAGGCGCAGGTAATCGTTTATCTCCGTTGCCGTGCCTACGGTCGAACGGCTCGTGCGTACGGGGTTTTTTTGTTCTATGGCGATGGCAGGACGTATGTTACTTATCTTGTCGAGTTCGGGTCTGTCCATGCGCTCAAGGAACATGCGCGTGTATGTTGAGAGGGACTCCATAAAACGCCAATGGCCTTCTGCGAATAAGGTGTCAAAGGCAAGTGAGCTTTTGCCTGAGCCGCTCGGGCCGCAAAGAACCGTTATCTTATTGTGCGGGATGGTTACGTCGATATTCTTTAGGTTGTTTTGACGAAGGCCTTCGATGATTAGCTCGTCTTTATGAGAATCTTCTATAGGCGCAACCTCAAAAGCATCGGCAAAGAAACCCTTAGCAGACTTTGCCTTGGCGCGCGGAGTTGCCTTAGCCGTCGTTTTTGCTTTGGCCTTTGCTTTAGAACCCTTTGCGACGGCCTTCTTGACGGTTGTCTTGGGAGTAGCCTTCTTCTTTTCGCTCTGCTTTACCATTACCGGCCTCTTATTGATAGACGTAACTGTCAATCGTATCATAGGCCGTAGATTAATTGCAAGTCTTGCGGCGCGATAAAAGCGCAACTGCTTTGTTATGCTTTGAGTTCAGTCATTCGACGCACATGAAAGTGCGACTCACTCATAATCTTTTGCGCGCTACGAGGCCACTGCCTCCTTGATTACGAAGATTTCTCTTTGCCGCGAAGCAATCAGTCATCTCCGCGCAGGTGCAGGTGGCCTCCGTCCTTACACCTTGTCATCCTTAATTCATTTCAGGATCTGCGTTTATCTTTTTCTTCCTCGAAGTATTATTCTAAGATTTCGTGCGCCTTGCAGTGCAAAATAGATGCTGAAATTAGTTCGCCGTGACATAGTGGGTCTTTCGTGGTTGTGGTGAGGTGCCGGAGGGTACACGGGTTGGGGTGAGGGGGTTTGTATGCCAAGACCGTTCGCCCTGAGCCAGCCGAAGGGTCATACGAACGGTCTTGGTAGGGAGCGCAGAGGTCGGTTTCTCGGTGGGCATAGCCCACCTTACGAAATTGAACCTTCTAAAGATAATGACCCCCTTCCGGTGAAATGGTTATTACTGCGCTAATAGTCCTTCGAGTTCTTTTATTTGGGTTTCGTAATTCTTGTGCCAAGGTATTGGTGGTTGATAATGTTGTTCGTCAAAACTTTTAGCCTTTCTGAAAATCATTAAAGCTTTTTTATAATCGCCCTTCTTCTTATAGAGACGTGCCAACCGACCTATGGTTCCAGAATAATGAGTTTTTTGGTCAGTTGTCTTGATCTCCCCCAACCTCTCCAAAAACCTCTCATGCTTTTCAATTACGTAGTCCAGCTCCCACGCGTCACATCCGCCCTCGACAGACGGACGCATGACACTCAACCGTCCGGTCTGGCAGTAGGTGTAGGTCGATTGAAGAGCAGAAAATTGCTCCAGCTCAATGAGTTCAACTACCCTTTGCTTCGTTATATCATCTCTTTTACTATAAAAGTCCCTATAGAACTTCTCAGAACTCTTGGCATAGATTATCACTTCAACCCCCCTCTTTCTGAGTCTATCCTTAAGCTCTACCCCACCGCCCCGCCAATCGGCAGTCGTTGCGCTGACACCGAAGCTCAACACCTTAGCGCCTGAAAACGATCTTGAAACCCCTCTTGACGGAACCACAAAAGTACCATCCTCACCTGTTCTCAGGTGCGGCGGGGCTACAGACAATACAGAGGTCGAACCGGTTATGCCTTTAACCGTTACAGACGACGTTATCCACGCATCCGAGACGGGCTCGCCCGTCTCTTCGTCGAGCACGATGCCGCGAATCTCAGGCGTGCTGAGCTTACAGCCCGTAACGACCAGCAAGGCAACCCCCAGCATAAAGACCATCAAGGTTCTATTCAATATTTTTGTCTTCATCGTATTTATCTTCATAATCTTCCACCTTCGGATTTGAGGGTTACAATAATTCCTTAGTTGTTAGGCTTTACAGTATCTCCTTAAGCGACCTCTCGAGTGCCGCGGGGCTAAAGGCCTTTATCTCGCGCCCCTGCACAATGCCCTTGCGATCGATGTACACAACGCCTGCGCCGAATGTTATGCCGTAGAGCTTTGATATCTCGTCGCCTACATCATGGCCGACGGCCCAGTCCATCTTAAGCTCACGGGCAAAGGCATGGATATTGGCCTCCTTATCCTGTATGCCTACGCCGATGATGGTAAGTCCTTCGTCTTTATATTCTTCGTATGCCCTCTTCACGAGAGGGACCTCTTCCTTACAGCGTGCTCACCAGCTGGCGAAGAAGTAGAGTATGATGGGTTTTTCTTTGAGTGACGCGAGGGTGATCGTACGATTGTCTTTGGAGGCTACTCCATTATCATAATCCAGGACTTTAATAGTAAAGGGCGCGGCTACCGTGCCCTTTATGGGTGTTGGCGCGCAGCCCACGGCTATAATCATTACAAGGACTATCGTTACTATGGCTAAGTGGTTTCTATAGGTCAACGTATATCTCCAAAAGGTTCCTCTTAGATTATCAGATTTAGGGTTAAATTCAAGGGTATTAGCAGGGAGGTTTAAGTAGTAATCGGTATTGTCTGAAATATGTAATGGTTTTAAGGTGTTGCAATATTTTTTAGCACTCGCCGTAAAAGAGTGCCAAAAAGCCCTTGACAAAATCGAGGTCTGTCCATATATTCTTTATAGAGTAATAAAAGATATCTCCGCTCTGATATTGGAGCGGTATTTTTATTAAAGACTCAAAATCATTAAAGAAAACCAAGGAGGAGTGTATCTATGAAGGTAAGACCGTTACAGGACAGAGTTATCGTAAAGAGGCTTGAAGAGGACGAA
>DAOVKH010000113.1 GCA_030631875.1 Deltaproteobacteria bacterium
GTTATATTCCTTTAAGACGCGCGCGAAGACCTCGACCGATGTCTCGAACTCTTCGGGTATGACCTGATTAGCACCCAACTGATACAACTCTTCAACTTCGTTTATGTAGCGCGTCCTTACGACTATCGTCACATTCGAGTTTAGGTCTCTGGCGGCCTTGACGGTACGGCGCGTACACAGTACGTCCGTTATGCCGACGACTATAAGCTTTGCATGCTCAATGCCCATGCGCTTTAGTATCTCCGGGTGGCTCGAATCGCCGAAGTGTGCGGTGTGGCCATCCTTACGAGCGGCCTTTACGCGGTTGTAGTTTACCTCCATCACGAGGTGTTCTATAGAAGTCTCCTTCAAGACCTTTGCCAGGTTCTGACCATTAAGGCCGTAGCCGACGACTATGACGTGCTCGGATAGGGTAGTCCTTGGCATAGATGTATTCATGACAAAGCGCGCGCCAAACCTCCTGCCGATTATGCCCGCTATGGCCGGCGAGTACTGGAATAAGAACGGCGTTATTGCCATCGTCAGCACCGATACGACGAGTATGGATTGATATAGGTCGTGGCTTAAGAAGTTGTAGCCCTCGCCCATCTTTATGAGTATGAATGAGAACTCGCCAATTTGGGCGAGGTTCAGACCGACTATAATAGAGAGCCTGAGCGGATAGCGCAGAATCTGCCCGACTCCGACGACTATCGCCGCCTTAGCGACTATTATGATTGCCGTCAGCGACAGGACCTGAACGAAGTTATCTACTATATAGTTAATCTCCAAGAGCATTCCAATCGATATGAAGAAGAGCGAGCTGAAGGTATCTCTAAATGGCAAGACCTCGGCGACTATCTGGTTCGAGTACTCGCTCTCTGAGATGACAAGCCCTGCAATGAATGCGCCTAAGGCCAGAGAGATGCCGAAGAGTGAAGTAACCCACGCCGTACCGAGGCATACCAGGACTATCGTCAACATGAAGACCTCGCGGTTGCGGAGCTTTACGACCTCGTGAAATACCTTTGGAACTATGTAGGCGACGGTTACGACTATGACGGCCATCGCGGCGACGGCTATGCCGAGCTTCTTGAGTATGGGCATTAGATCCGTACCTGAGCCCTCGCCAAAGCCCTGAACGAGCAAGACCATCAAGACCATCGATATGTCTTGGAATAACAATATGCCGACCGACAAATTACCATGCGAAGAGTGTACCTCCACTCTATCGACCAATAGCTTTAAGACTATCGCCGAACTCGACAACGATACGATGAAGCCGAGTAAGATGGCGACCTGAATGGAGAGGCCAAAGAGTGTGGCGAATATCCAGACGAAGAATACGGTAAGGGCAATCTGCAGGCCGCCGCCGAGCATCACCTCGCGGCGTATCTTTATCATGCGCTTGACCGAGAACTCAAGGCCGATGGTGAAGAGTAGTAAGACGATACCAATCTCTGCCATCACCTCGACGGTATGCAAGTCGCTTACGAGCCCGAAGCCGCTCGGCCCGATGATAACACCCGTTACGAAGAAGCCGACGATAGTCGGCAACCCAATACGCGTAAGTATGATACTTATGGGCACGGAAACTGCCATAAGTATCAATATATCTCTAAGAAGCGGTATACCTTCCAATGTTAAAGACCTTTCTCGTTTTCTTTGTCATTCCTGAATCAATGGGCAGAGCCCACCTTACAGGGCTACAAGGCTTTTTTATTACCACACATCTTCTTGTGCAATTCTATAAAATCCTTATACTTGCTATATTCATCGACCTTTATTTTTTTGAAGGTGGTGCATTTTTCCTTCTTCTCAATGCCGGTCACCAAATATTTTTTATATATCGAGATTTCTTCTTTCCTGTAATGACCCTCTCCCAAAATCTTGGCCAACAAGAACAACTCGTTGGTAACAGCCCTATTGCCCATCTCTTTAGTTAGATCATTCAAAATATCTTTGACCATATCTTCCTGCAATTCTATATGATACTCATGAGAAGTACGCCCTCCCGGATCTACATCCTTTTTAGATTTCAAGTCAGGCATGATCTCCACGGCTTTTCTGTAATACGTTGTCTTTTTCACCGGATTTTTTATTTTTTTGCCAAGCTCAAAGTATGCTCTTTCTTTACATTTTTCTATGTAAATATCCAAAATCTTTTTGCTCGGCAATTTAGCCTGCTTATTGACGAGAGCCATTTGCTCAAAACTATCACACACTCGTCGTAGTAGTATGGGAGTAGTGGACTCGGACTTCACGAGAACCGTCTCGTAAAGTTCTTCAGCTTCAGAGCTTAGACCCTTCTCATTCAATGTATCGGTGAACATTAGAATGCCAGGAGAATCAGAGTTGTAGACGATCTGCTTCTTCATCACATCAACGGCCTCACGAGTCTTTCCCTGATAAAATAAAGCACCAGCCAGATCACCGGCGGCATACGGATGCCCCCGACCGGATTCAACGATGATTCGTAGATGATAAATTATCTCATCATCTGATAGAGACGCAAAGTGCGCAAGCATGTAATGCGCCTCTCCGTTTACAGGGTCGATCTCAATCAGGCGCCGGGCATAATAGAGGCATCTGTTGCGTGATACCAGACAATGAACGTTCATTAACTCTTCGACCACCGCCTTATTTTCCGGATACTTCTTCTCCAGCTCCTCCATCATGGAGAGGCCTTTCTTACACCTCTTCTCTTCAGGACTACCTTCTTCTGGAGGACTACCCCCTAGATAGCCCTCGACATCACCGCCGATACAATCTCCCAGATAATCTCTTACCTCCCCCTTAAAGGATGCAGAAAATTCTTCATTACCCTTATTAGAGAGAGTACCCTCAGCCGTAACATTCGCACAGGATATCAGAACTAAGAGACTGCAAGCTATCAGAATTCGCTCAAACCTCATATCATGCCTCCGTTAATTATATTGAATACGCATGTGGTCCGGTGTATCAACAACACCGGTACCATCGCACGCCTTAGGGACAGCCCCTTTTTCAGTAAGATATCTGTCACCCACCAAACTGAATTCAGAATGATAAATCGACCGTTCGGTTAACCCTTCGAGAACCTCAGGGCGAACGGTCCTTTTAATAACCCTCTGCGGCAAAGAGAATTGGTCGTATTCGAGGCACGCAAGGAGTTAAGAGCGAGGCGTACTTTTAGGTACGTTGAGCGATTAAACTCCGACGCGTAACGAAGAAGACGGGCAATTATCAAAGCCGCTTACACAATTAAGCCGCCCAAAAAAGGCGGCTTAGTTTAAAGTATGCTCCCGTTACCTTTTTATCGGTTTGGCAGGTTAGCTCGTTAAAGCTATATGCTTTCGTTAAAGATACTCCTGGAATCTGAGCATCTATACTCTAAAGTCAGATTTTCATTTTTATACCAAATATACCCGTCACCAGGGTTATATTTTTTGGTACTTACATATCCATCATTCCAACTTATCTTCGCCAAGCAGTACTGACTGCCTTCATTTCTAATTGTTATCTGATCCCTGCTTGTATAGTTGCCGGTAGTTTTCCCAAGAAAAGTCATTACCTTGAAAGGACCAGAATAGAGTGTTTTATCTGCAAAGATATCACCAAAGGACGCACACCCTGCCGTTATTGCTAAAAGTAAGAACAATAAATATTTTTTCACTAAATTCTTTCTCCTTTGTTGTTGTAAACTTTATCCAAGGTCGAGCGAGCGTCTACTTATCTTTATCGTCGCTATCTTCTTTATCGCTCTCTTCGCTGTCGTCGTCATCCTTAGCGTCTTCGTCTGCGCTTTCATCTGCGCCTTCATCAGAATCGTCTTTACCTTCTTCGTCAGCAGTATCGTCGACAACGTGGCTCACCTTAACCGCCTCAATCTCTTCTTCTATTACGGCTATCTCATCTTCGACGGCCTTTATGGTATCAATAAGGCGTTCGACCTCTGACTTTGAGAATATATCCTCAGCGGGCGGCGTTGACATCTCGTATACGACTCCGCCAAGCTCGGCAAAGAGCTTCTCGGCCTCTTTATGTTTGGCGCGCACTTTATATCGGAGCTTACCGGTCTTGGCCAGCTCCTCGCCCTTATTGGTCGCGGCCTTTGTGCCACCTTTTACGGCCTCCCAGCCCTCTTGAGCCGCCTTCTTAAGTTCTCCTCTAACTCGCGTCCAGAATGCCATCACGCACCTCCATTTAATATATTCCCTTTTACATTAATATCCTATATATATTAATGATATATGGACTTACGCGCGGTGTCAAGGGATTAAGACTTTACAAGCTACGAGCGTAAGCGTATACTGAATGTCTTATGGATACTACAGAGACAATCAATATAATAGACGGTAAGGCTCGCGCCCTTGAGGTGCGGGAAGCTCTAAAGATAGAAGTAGATAAACTTAAGGCCGAAGATAAGATAACGCCTGGCTTGGCGGTAGTCTTGGTCGGTGAAGACCCTGCGTCTGCCGTATACGTGAGGAACAAGTCAAAGGCCTGCGAAAAGGCAGGGATTGAATCCTTCAAGCATACGCTCTCGGCCGAGACGGCAGAAGATGAACTGCTCGCCCTAATAGACGAGCTAAATAAAGACTCGCGCATAGACGGCATACTCGTCCAACTACCTCTGCCGGGGCACATTGACGAAGACAAGGTAATCGAAGCCATTACGCCCGAAAAGGACGTAGACGGCTTCCATCCATTCAACGTCGGCAAGCTCATGACAGGCAAACCGGTATTCGAATCATGCACGCCACTTGGCATAATGGATCTCATCGCCTCAACAGGCATTGAGCTTAAGGGTAAAGACGCCGTCGTAATAGGCAGGTCCAACATAGTCGGTAAGCCAATGGCAATGATGCTCTTAGCAGAGCACGCAACCGTTACCATCGTACACTCGCGCACCCAAAACTTACCTGAAAAGGTCAGAGGCGCAGACGTTATAGTCGCCGCCGTGGGTATTGCCAACTTCGTCAAAGGCGACTGGGTAAAGGAAGGTGCAGTTGTAATAGACGTAGGCATCAACAGATTAGATGACGGCACGCTGACCGGAGACGTTGACTTCGCAGAGGTAAGCCAAAAGGCCTCGGCCATAACGCCCGTCCCCGGAGGCGTAGGCCCAATGACCATCGCAATGCTCCTTAAGAATACCGTTAAATCGGCAAAGAGACGAATCGCCAAAAAATAATCATGATAATCACCAAGAAAAAAACCATAGAAGACATAACCGCCTCCCTTGAAGGCAAGAAAAGCGTCTACCTCTTTGGCTGTAACTCCTGCGCCGAGCAATGTAAGACAGGCGGCGCGGAAGAGCTTAAGTCCATGACAGAGACCCTTACGGATAAGGGCTTCAAGGTAACGGGAAGTTCTCTCGTAGATGAAACCTGCTACACGCAACTCGTCAAACGAGAGTTTCGTAAGGTCGATGCCGTAAAGAAGTCCGATGCCGTACTTGTATTAAGCTGTGGCGCAGGCGTAAAGTGTGTTGCCGATGAAGCCGAAGATATTGGTGACGGCACGCAAACCATCGTACCTGCCTTAGACAGTATGTTCCTGTCGTCTGTAGAACGAGTCGGACGATTCTTCGAAGGGTGCTCGCTCTGCGGAGAGTGCGTACTCGACAAGACAGCTGGAATATGTCCGCACACGGATTGCCCAAAGGGCTTACTAAACGGCCCGTGCGGCGGCGTAGACGAAGGCAAGTGCGAGGTAATGCTCGACAATGACTGCGCGTGGGTTAGGATATACACACGCCTCAAGGCTCAAGGGCGCTTAGAGCTGATGGAAGAGATTGCCTCTCCAAAGGATTACTCAACGACCACGCGTCCGCGGAACGTATTGCTTCGCTAACCCCCCTATCTTACAATGAAGACTGCCCTTTTATATAACAATAAGTTCGGTGAATTCGATTACGGCCAAGGCCACCCCATGCGCCCGCTTCGTCTGAAGGAGACCTTTGAGCTTATAAAAGAA
>DAOVKH010000021.1 GCA_030631875.1 Deltaproteobacteria bacterium
CCCGTCTCACTCAATAACCTCTCGCGCCATATCTCAGGAGAATCCAAAGGTAAGAGGTCTTCGACCTCTTCTGCTTCAATTGAAAGTGCCGTACTTATTAAGCCTGCCGTCTCACGAGCGCGAAGCTTTTGACTATGAACTATGCGCTTTGGGCTTACGCCTTCTTCTTTCAGGTATCTGCCGACACGCTCGACCTCTGTACGCCCTCTATCTGTCAGCGGACGCGTTGGTTCTATATTACCATCCTCGGCCTCGCCGTGGCGCATAAGATACAACTTCATAGAACTACCCTTCCAGCTCTCTTCGCATGGCCGTTATCGTGGCCTTATAGTCATCACTGCCGAATACGGCCGAACCCGCTACGAATACGTCGGCTCCACTATCAGCCGCCTCTCTTATATTATCTATCTTTATGCCGCCGTCTACCTGAAGCTCGGCCTTACTTTCCGCACCCTCCAATAAGGCTCTAACCTCGGCTAGCTTCTTGAGCGCCCCGGGTATGAAGGACTGGCCGCCAAAGCCCGGATTTACGGACATGACGAGTACCATATCAACGTCATCAATTACGTTGTCTATAGACGATACCGGTGTCGCCGGGTTCATTGAGACCCCTGCGCGCGCGCCGGCGAGCTTTATCTGCTGAACGGCTCTAGGGAGGTGGTCGGTGGCCTCGACGTGGACGGTTATGATATCGCTCCCCGCCTTTACGAATTCGTCGATATAAGATTCAGGGTTCTCTATCATCAGGTGTACGTCCAAGGGTAACTTAGTCGCGCGTCGTGCGGCCTCTACTATGAGAGGGCCTATCGTTATATTGGGCACAAAGTGTCCGTCCATGACGTCGATATGTATGTAATCTGCTCCGCCGTCCTCTACGGCCTTTATCTCTTCACCAAGGCGCGTAAAGTCCGCAGATAGTATTGAGGGTGAAATCTTCATATATAAAAAAGCCTCCTCCTTAGATAATAACCGGTCTTTTACAGACCAATATTAACAGGAAGAGGCTTTACTTGCAATGATAATAGTCCCAAAAAGGGTAAGACCCCGCGTAGAACTTCTACGCAGGGCCTTAGTTTAGGGTTAGGGGGAGAGAAAACTTAGAGTCTTATGCGAGTTATGACACTTGAAAGTGTATATGCCCCTCTCTCGCTTATCTTATTACCGGATTGAGCATCAAGGAGTTTTACCGTCGCATTCAGCACGTTCTTAGCCGAGCCTACGTTCTCCCTTGCAACCAACCTCTTTGCCTTACGCAACTGCATAGATAAAGTTGTGTAGACGCCGCCATTATATATGCCACCACCGCGATTAACGGAATCAAGAGTCCTTATCGCGTAATCAATGGAATATTGCTGTGTGCGTCTCTCCCTCGTATCACTTGCCGAAGAAGCAACCGGCACGATCAACGTCAGAGCAACTACCATTATTATAAGTCCCATTAACTTCTTCATCTCTGCTGCCTCCCTTGAGTAAGAGGTTTTACAATTAAGGTAACCTCATTACGGGTCGAGCTCTATACACTTATATATACTTGCAAGAGCGTTGCCAAGATGGAACAGATGGCTATCTACCTGATTTTTATGATTAATGTAAAAAGTGTAACCTCTCAGGGTATGACCTTTTTGCGTAATTTAGCGTCACTTCGACAAAAAACGTCACAATCGTCACCAGTGGTTCTGCGCGTAAACGACAGAGAGGCAGGGGCTTTAATAGCCCCTGCCTCTCTAACTATCTAATAATACTATGCTTTTAACCGTCGAAAGTCTGCATCGTAACCAAGCCCTTTATAAAATGCCCTCAGGTAGAACCAAATAAGGGCTAAGAATTATTGGTTACAGTTGTTACAAATTGCCCTTAACTTCGTTACCACTACCGCTTAAAGCCCTTAATTAGAGCCCTTTTTCGACGAGATCCTTTATCTGAGCCTTTGGTATAGCTCCTACGAGCTGGTCGACAATCTCTCCGCCCTTGAAGAGTATGAGCGTTGGAATGCCCCTTACGCCGTACTTACCGGGCGTAGACGGGTTATCGTCGACATTCATCTTTACTATCTTGACCTTACCGTCGTAATCCTTGGCCAACTCTTCGAGCGTCGGAGCTATTGCCTTACACGGCGCGCACCACGTGGCCCAAAAATCTATTAATACCGGCGTATCGGATTCCAGAACGACCGATTCAAATGTATCATCACTGACGTCTTTCATATTCTCTGCCATAGCTCTCCCTTAATACTCCTCTCTAAGTATAAATAGATTAATATATAGATGTACTATAAGTCATGGTTCAACCCTTGTCAACTCTGTTTTTGTTTTTATTACAAGACCGAAAATACCTTGACAATAAAATAGATTCAAGAGATTATAGAAGACGTGAAGGATAATGAATTGCTCGAACTCTTAGAAGAGACGGCCGAAAAACTCTCGGTAAGCCTCGAATACGACGACCTGAAAAAAGGCGAGATAGATACCCACGGCGGAACTTTTCTGCTTCGCGGTACGCGTCACATCCTCATTCACAAACACCTGACCGTCGCCGAAAAGGTAGATATACTGACGGAGATACTCTCTCCAATGTGCCTCGAGACAGGGGCTCGAAAGATAGAACTTGCGCCTGAGCTAAGGAAACGCCTCTGGCCTAAAGGTAAACCTTCTTCGCCGTCGCCTGAGACACAAGACTTACCGGCATAATAAATATTACTTACGCCAACAATAACCGGAGCCATTAAAACTATGAACAAAACCATATTAGTCGCCATATCTCTGATACTACTTACTGCCTCAAAGAGCTTTGCCCACCCTGCATCAGAGGCAGAGGGCTACAGATTGGCCGAGGCCAGCCCTCTTGAGGCCATATTGATTAATATAACGCACCTCCTTACAAGCCCTCTCCATGTACTCATATTGACGGCAGTCGTAGTAAGTACGTGTCTAATAATCAGATTCAAGAGAGCAAAGGCCGCCCTTAATAAGAAGAAGTAGCCTCGTCTCGACCATACACACGGAATAGTCCTTAAGAAGCTCCTCACACGCCCACTCTCCATTTTGACACTCCTTGCTTTAGGTGGTATAATAATAAAGATGCGGATATTAGATAATACATACTCAAAGACCATCTATGGCTTAGTGCTCATTTCTTTATCGCTGACCTTATTTGCCGTGCCTGCCGACTCAGAGGCATGGTTCTTCGATAAAAAGACAACCGAAGAAGGTGAGAAGATAACGGCCAAAAAGCACGTCAAGAATGATGCCTTCTATTACTTCTCCATGGCGCAGGCAATGAAGAGTGAAGGCGACATAGACAGTGCCATAAACTTCTACAAGAAGGCAATCGATGTAGACCCAAGCTCCCCCCTACTCTACACGGACTTGGCACACCTGTACCTTAGAAAAGGTGAATCGGATCTGCCCATATACCTACTTGAGAAGGCAAAAGAGGTAGACCCTGAGTACCTGCCGGCTCATATATTCTTAGGCGAGATATACTCGGCACTTAAGAAGTATAAAGAGGCCGTAACGGAGTTCGAGAGTGCTATAAGGATATCCCCTGAAAAGCAAAAGCCCTACATACTATTAGGCGCACTGCACATAAAGGAAAAAGAACATAAAAAAGCCCTCAAGGTCTTCAAGGCTCTTACCCGTGCCAACCCCGGCTCCGTAATGGGGCATTATTATCTCGGAAGAACCGAATCTGAGCTGAAGAACTACAAGCGCGCCGTAGAGCACCTTGAAAAGGCGATAGAGATGAACCCTCGCTTCCTGTCGGCCTATGTAGAGCTTGCCTACGTCTATGAAAATGACAACAAGACAGATGAAGCGATAGAGACCTACCTCAAGGCCATAGAGACCGGCCCGCACGATATAAATATAAGAAAGCTCCTCGGCAACCTCTACATACTCCATAACCGACTTGACGATGCCGTTGAACAGTACCGCGAGATAAAAGATTCCGGCATATCACGCCAAGACGCGATGATACGCATAGGGTTAATCTACTTTGAGCAAAGAGAGTACTCAAAGGCCATCACCGAATTCGAAGATCTCCTAAAGGAAGCGCCCGAGCTCGATAATGTTCGTTTTCATTTAGGCACATCCTACGAAGAGATTGGCGAACTCGATCAGGCCGCCGTGGAATTCAAAAAAATCCCCGAAAGCAGGGATACATTTGTAGACGCACAGATACACCTCGCCTACATATACGAAAAGCAGGGTAACCTCGATGGTTCGATAAACGCCCTTAAGAGAGCCGTAGCGATCAATAGGGGCAGTACAGGGCTTCAGAAACTCCTGGCCTCGGTCTACCAAGGGGCCGGACGCCTTGAAGAAGCCACAGAGACACTACTTCAGGCCATAGAGGAAGATCCCGATAACCCTGAGCTTCACTTTCTCGTAGCGGTACTCTTCGAGAAGACCGATAAGTGGACGGAGTTCGTCGCCCATATGCAAAAGGTGATAGACTTAGACCCTCTGCACGCAAAGGCACTTAACTACATCGGATACACAATGGCCGATAAAGGCATAGACCTCGACAAGGCCGAAGAATACATTAAAAGAGCTCTCGCCGTAGAGCCAAATAGCGGACATATAATCGACAGCCTCGGATGGGTCTACTACAAGAAGGAAAATATAAGAGAAGCCATCCATCAGCTGGAACGCGCTAAGAAAGAATTGCCGCAGGACCCTACCGTTGCCGAACACTTAGGTGACGCCTACCTTAAGGGAAGCTTCAAGGAGAAGGCCGTCTCCGCCTATGAAGACGCACAGAAACTCGCCCCCGATAACGAAACTCTTAATAAAAAACTTAAAGACTTAAGAGAAGAGCTCTCGGTTAATTAATGTGCCATTGAAACTACGCCCTATAAGAGCCGTGGCCGCCACGCTGACTCTCTTTCTTCCCTTTCTTCTAATGGTGGGTTGCGCCGCAACCATCACCAGGCCTACTGTAAAGATAAGCCGCCCATCCATGACAGAATCGACCGAAGCGTTAAGGGTAGCGGCCAAGATAACGGCCGACAAAGGTATCGGTGCCAAGGCCGTAATAACCGCAAAGACCCCCGACCTCATACGTGTGGAGGTATACGGTGCTATGCGAAGGCTGGTGGTAGTCGTTACGGGAGATGAAGGCAGGTGTGAATTCTTTAAGGACGGAGCAGTAAAGGCGTGTGGATGGGAGGACGGTTCCATTGACTCAGAACTCGGCTACCTGCCAAATCCAAAGACCCTCGTTCCATTCCTCTTAAACACAAAGGGCACGAGCCCACTCTCAGTAGAGGTTGGTAGTGGCGAAGGCCTTACCCTCAGGCTCTCTACTAACGAATACATAGACCTCGACAATGGTCTGTCACTACCCATGAACATCAGTATAGAAAACCCGAACGGACGGCTCACGATAGATTACCGTGAGATGGAGATAAACCCGATAACAGACGAATCGACCTTTAGGCTCTTTAAGGCCAATTAAAAAGAGACCTCCAGTGTAGGCCTCGCACGCCTTAGGTGATCACGCATAAACCCTTTATATTCTTCCAAGAGTTTTTCGTCATCGGCCTCAAACCTCATGACGAGTACGGGCTGAGTATTGCTGGCACGAACCAAGGCCCAGCCGCCATTAAAGACAACCCTAAGGCCGTCGATATCAATAAGGTCTCTTATATTCGACCCCTCGCCAACTTCTTTTCCTACTAACTCTTTCACCTCTTCGATGACCTTGAATTTATCATCATCCGAAGATTCGACCCTATACTCAGGCGTAACGACACTTGACGGAAGCCCTGCCAGTAGAGATGAAAACTTAAAGGCGGGGTCTTTTTCACGCTTCTTTACGAGTATCTCAAGTAGGCGCGCACTTGCGTATACGGCATCATCGAAGCCCAAATACCTGTCGGCAAAGAATATGTGCCCACTCATCTCGCCTGCCATCGCCGCCTTGAGCTCGACCATCTTGGATTTTATGAGCGAGTGCCCTGTCTTCCACATCACGGCGTTTCCGCCAAGGCGTGTAATCTCATCGTACATAATCTGCGAACACTTAACCTCGCCGACTATCGTAGCCGAAGGGTTCTCTTCAAGTATGGCTCGGGCGAAGATTATCATTATCTCGTCACCATAGATAACCCTGCCGTTTTCGTCCACGAGCCCTATTCGGTCGGAGTCTCCGTCGTAACCCACGCCAAAATCCGCGCCAGTCTCCTTTACCTTTGCTATCAAGTCTGTAAGGTTTTCGGCTACCGTCGGGTCGGGGTGGTGGTTCGGGAATCTACCGTCAACATCACAATAAAGCTCTACGACCTCAGCACCGAGCGTGCGCAAAAGCTCAGGGGCGACAAGGCCTCCTGTGCCGTTACCGGAGTCAAGTACGACCTTGACGGGCTTTGCCAAACCAGCCGATGGAAGTCTTTCCTTAAAGCCCTCTCTATGAAAATCAATGTATTCGGGTATGAGAGGAGTCTCCTTGAGAGAACCCCTACGCTTGGAAGCAACGGGGCCTTCTGACGCAATCCTCTTCATATACCCCTTAAGCTCCTGAATCTCGGAACCGTGAATCGTCTCACGCCCAATGCTGACCTTAAAGCCGTTGTAGTTGGCAGGATTGTGGCTTCCTGTTATCATGATGCCCCCGTCGAGCAAGTCGCCGTTGCCTTTCTTTAGGTGATAAAGTGAGAAGTACTGGAGCGGTGTCGGGCACTCGCCTATATCCCATACATCTATGCCCGCCGCTATAATGCCCTCTATGAGGGCGTCCTTTATCTCGGCAGAACTTAGGCGCACGTCGCGCCCTACAGTAACAATCAGGCCTTCGGTTTTACCGACCTTATCCCTTAAGAACGCACCGTAGGCCGTGCCCAATAGCCCGGCAAGCTCTATTGTAAGTTCTTCTTCGAATACACCTCGGATGTCATACTCTCTGAATATATTATCCCTCACCTCTACAGCCATATTAGCCTTGAGCCTCCCGTCTATTGCCTTCTCTGAGTTTGGAGAAAAAAACCTTCAGTATCTGACTACCCTCATCGGCCAAGAGACCTGAGGTCACCTCTATCCTGTGGTTCAGCCTATCGTCCTTCGAGATGTCATATAACGACCCGACGGCTCCGGCCTTCGGATCCATAGGGCCAAATACGAGCCTTCCTATACGCGCCTGCACCATAGCGCCTATGCACATAAGGCATGGCTCAAGTGTAACGTAAAGGGTCGAATCTTCTATGCGCCACGCATCTTTCTTAAGTGCCGCCTCCCGTATGGCGACAACCTCGGCATGAGAGGTCGGGTCCTTTGAAGTCTCCTTCAGGTTATGTCCTCTTGCGACGACCTCGCCGCCTACTACGATGACCGCACCAATGGGTACTTCCCCTAAGGCCTCTGCGCGCTCGGCCTCACACAAAGCCTCTCGCATAAAGGCTATATCTTTTTCGGAATCGTTCATGATCAGAGTATATGATAACAGAATAATTCAGATGACAGTAAGAAAAAGGGCTCGTTGTAAATATTTTGTCATTTATACGCCTTTATGCTATCTTATTTAAGATAAACTCATAAAGGAGAATACTTAATAATATGTTCGCAGATGCCATTGAAAAGATATCGAGTGCAGTACGTCCGGTCGTCGCCTGCAGGCGAAACTTCGACAAATCAACGGAGACCACCGGAGGCGCACTGCTCATAATAAATAAAGAAGGACACTTCATCAGCGCGGCACACACCTTTGAGGTCGTGCCGCTGGCAAAGATACACGCCTCTGCGGCAACGAAGCTTGCCGTCAAGACGATAGACCTTAAGAAGAAAGATACGAAAGAAGCCAAACGTGAGCTTAAGAAGCTTAAGCCCGACAATAAGTGGATAACGGCCTCCTCGCTATGGCCGGGGAGCGACGGGCAGAGCGTAACAGACTTAAATGTCATACCTGATGCCGATATACTCATCGGGCGGCTCGACTCATTTGATCCATCGACGGTCTCTAATTACCCTGTATTTAAATCCCCTGACGCAGAGGTGCGTATAGGTACGGGGCTTTGCAAGGTAGGCTTCGCCTTTAATGAGCTTGAGACCGAATTCGACGCCTCGACAAACGGCTTTAAGATAGACTTCAAGAACCTCGTGCCATTCCCCTTGGAGGGAATGTACACGAGAAACATCGCCTTCAAGGGCCAAAACACGGGTAAGGACATGCCTGCGATACAGCCTAAGTTCATAGAGACCTCCACGCCCGGGCTTAAGGGCCACAGCGGAGGGCCTTTGGTAGATAAAGCAGGGCGAGTATGGGGCATACAGAGCCGCACGGCTCACATCCCGCTCGGCATTAACCCTGTAATGGCCAAAGGGTCACGCGGAGAAGAGTTAGAACAGTTCCTGAATGTCAGCTGGGCTATACACCCGGAGGTCATCATACAATTCCTGAAAGAACATAAGATAGACTTTAAGAGCGAATAACCACGACCCTGCATTGACTATCGCTCGCTTGGTGCTAAAATATATGTAATACCTCTGAGAGGGAGCAGACCTAATGGGCAAAGAACCTCTGATAAAGTGCGACATGATCGTTGGCATACCGTCATACAATGAGGCCGACACTATCGGCTTTGTCGTAAAGACCGTCGATGAAGGGTTACGGAAACACTTCCCGAGCAAGAAGGCTATAATCATAAATGTCGATAACGCAAGCCCTGACAATACAAAAGACGTCTTTCTTGAGGTTGAGACCTCTACCGAAAAAAAATACATCTCTACGCCCGAAGGAATACTAGGTAAGGGCAACAACTTCCTTAATCTATTTAAGTTCGCATCTACTACTACTGCCAAAACATTCATAGTCGTCGATGCGGACCTTAAATCCATAACGCCCGATTGGATGGATTATCTGGGCACCCCTATCATCAAAGGCGAAGACTACGTTACCCCGCTCTACACGCGCCACCAGTTCGACGGCTCCATCACAAACCACATATGCTATCCCGCGATATTCGGACTCCTCTCTACCAATATACGCCAACCCATAGGAGGCGACTTTGCCTTCTCAAGAAAACTCATGGATTACTGGCGGGCACAACCCATGAACGATACCGTCAAGCACTACGGCATAGATATCTTCATGACCATGCACGCCATACTCGGAGGCTTCAATATATGCCAGAGCGGACTCGGCGTAAAGGTACATAAAGCAAGTGCCCCGAAGCTCGGCCCCATGTTCGAGCAGGTCATACAAACGCTTCTGACCGTACTCTCTGAGAATAAAGACAAGTGGCTAAAGACCATCACCCAGCCCGTAAGAGAGACTCCTAAGTTCGGCCTGACCGCAATAGAAGAACCTCAGGAGCTTATCTTCAACATGCACGCCATGAAGGAGAGCTGTAAGCGCGCTTACGCCGAGAGCCGAGAGATTACAGAAGAATTATTGCCGGCCTACTCCTTTGCCGTAATAGACGATATGTTCAAGATGGACTTCTATGGGATGGACATGCTCCTATGGTCGCAGATATTCTATAACCTTCTATATAAGTTCGACCAGGCAAAGGACGACGCAACAAGAATGAAGGTCATAAAGGTTCTAACGCCTCTTTACTTTGCCAGAACCTTGAGTTTCAACTACAACACCTGGAAGTATAATATCAAGTACGCTGAAGAAGAAGTTCAAAGGCAGGCCTTAGGCTTTGCCTCACAACGCCACTACCTCCTTGGTCTATACGGCGAAGAACTAATCTGCGGATGCGACTCCGAGTAAAGTACCCTTTTAGCTATACTCACAAAAAACCCCTGCAAAAGCCATAGACCTCCGCAAGACAAAAAGATACAGTATTTGCTACCCCAAGAGTAGTAAGTGTGGTATAGTATTTGATTAAATAAACCTCTAACCCTTAATAAGGAGAACGACTTGAAACGCACAGATATAAGAAACGTCGCCATAATAGCCCACGTTGACCACGGAAAGACAACGCTCGTAGACGGCCTTCTGGCACAGGCCGGAACCTTCCATGAACGCGAAGAGGTCAAGGACAGAGTCATGGATTCTATGGACCTTGAACGTGAACGAGGCATAACGATCATGGCCAAGAACACGGCCATAGACTATAGAGATACTAAGATAAATATTATCGACACGCCCGGACACGCCGACTTCGGCGGTGAGGTCGAGCGCATACTCAAGATGGTAGACGGTGTCCTCTTACTCG
Source organism: Deltaproteobacteria bacterium (assembly GCA_030631875.1). Lineage (GTDB taxonomy): Bacteria > Desulfobacterota > GWC2-55-46 > GWC2-55-46 > DRQE01 > DAOVKH01. Next base: position 10,160 of record DAOVKH010000021.1, read on the forward strand.
TGGACGCATCCGAAGGCCCTTTGCCTCAAACACGCTTTGTTCTAAAGAAGGCACTCGACCTTGGCCTTCCTCCCATACTCGTCATAAATAAGATAGACCGCCCGGACGCGCGCATAGCCGAGGTCTTGGACGAAGTCTACGATATGTTCATAGACTTGGACGCTACGGAAGACCAACTGGACTTTCCCGTAGTCTATGCTATAGCCAAGGACGGCATAGCAAAGAGAGAGCTCAAAGACGAATCTGAGAATCTAAAGCCTCTATTGGATATGTTAATAGACGACGTCGCCCCACCCGAAGGCGACCCGGACGGAGGCCTGCAGGTACTTATCACCAACATAGATTACTCGGAGTATATCGGACGCCTTGCGGTCGGACGCGTAGTTACCGGCACGATAAAGGCCGGCGATAGCGTATCCATCGTAGGTGAAGCCGGTAAAATTACAAAGACAAAGGTCACCGTACTCTATACATTCAAAGGCCTTGAGCGCATAGAAGTAGCAGAGGCATCCATAGGCGACATAATAGCGTTATCGGGCATGGAGGCCGTTGGCATAGGCGACACTATCGCCGACGCAGATGAGCCGGTAGCCTTGGAACGTCTCCTCATAGATGAGCCGACAATATCGGTCGTCTTCTCGGTCAACGATTCACCATTCGCAGGCCAAGACGGAAAGTTCGTAACCTCGCGTAACCTGAAAGACCGCCTCGAAAAAGAACTTCTCTATAACGTCTCCATCCGAGTAGATCTCTCTCGCCCGGATGCCTTTAAGGTCATGGGCAGGGGCGAGCTTCAAATAGCGGTGCTAATCGAAATGATGCGCAGAGAGGGCTATGAGCTATCCGTTGCCATGCCCGAGACTATAACCAAGAAGGTAGACGGTCAGACCCATGAGCCTATGGAGATACTCTACATAGACGTACCGGAAGAATTCGTCGGTGCCGTAACCCAAGAGCTCGGCATACGCAAAGGTAAGATGATAAAGATGGAAAATAACGGCCACGGCAGAGCGCGCATAGACTTTAAGATTCCTTCGCGCGGGCTCATCGGCTTCCGCTCGAAGTTCCTCACCGACACGCGCGGCACAGGCCTTATGAACCACCTCTTCGACGGATACGAACCCTTCCACGGCGAGATAAGCAAAAGAAAGAGTGGCGCGCTCGTAGCGGATCGACCGGGTAAGTCCAACACCTTCGCGCTCAGTAACATTCAGCCCAGAGGCACGCTATTCATAAAGGAAAGTGTCCCTGTATATGAAGGCATGATAATCGGCGAAAACTCACGCGAGAATGACCTCGACGTAAATATAACAAAAGAAAAGAAGCTCACCAACATGCGTGCTTCCGGATCAGACGACACGCTTCAGCTGGCTCCGCCAAAACCTATGGGCCTTGAAGAGTCCATAGAGTTTCTGAAAGAAGACGAACTCGTCGAAGTTACGCCGGAAAATATCAGACTTAGGAAGAAGATTTTGCAGGCTAATAAACGCCCTAAGAAACAGAAGTAAGCGGCTTCGGGAGCGGCGCACCTGCTTTGTTCTGCTTCGATATCAGTCGCTTGACGTAGATAAAACTACGCCGCGCTCCTAATATCTCGCACGCCTCACATCTGCACCGCTCTCTTTGCCGCGTGAGGTTTTATACACCACTCCTCTTTACCGCAAATAGTTAAGGCCTACGTCGAAAGACGTCGGCCTTTTGTTGTGAGATATATGCAATCCCGCCAAACGAATTATGCTTCCTTTTAAAGCCACCATACAAGATTGTTAGGTGTCTTTCTTGCTACGCCAGTGTTTTATTATAAAACTATCTTCTATCGAGTTTTTATTTTTTGCGTAAATGCTCCTATTTACATTTTTGATTATTTCACTGTTGATATTTGCTACCATTTTTCGAGGGTTTTTTCCCAATCGATTAATGTTTACTTGGTTTGTAGCTATAAAGAAATGTTTAGGGCTCAACGGCAAAATAATTACACAATCCGGATCGGATAAATCGTTAGGTTTGAATACCAGAGGATTATCGCATGTAATTAATTCCAAATTAGTGTTAACCCGTACAAACATCCAAGTTAAGGATCTTAAGTCTTTAACAGCACGCTCATTTCCTATGATTTGTTGAATTTGATCTCTCGCTATAGACTTATCCACGCCTATAGTCTCAAAGTTGTTCTGAATGAATTCTACTTTATCAGGCATGCGAATTATTAATCCTAAAATAAAGATTGCCCAATTATTGTGGTCTTTTTCTCCTAAATCAAGTCTAATTGGGCTAACGCTGTCTTCAGATTCCAGCCTATTTAAAATTATGGCTGCGTCGTTATCCAATGGCTTGAAAAATGTTTCTTCGATTTCTCCGTATAAACCACGTTCGTAAGCAATTCCAGCTGGCGCATGTGGTGTCCAGTAAGTTTTTTTTCTGTCTGGAAAATACCTGCCTGAAAACAACCTCTGATCAGGGTTGTTTTGTGACCATCTCTTTAGATAGAATTGAGGAACATAATGATCTTTTGGTTGTTTCATACTTTTCCGTCCTATAGGGTAAGCCGTGCCACCACTCCCATTGTATTTCGCTTCCAAACAAACCCAAAACCGTCCGATTGCCCCTTCGGCAGGCTCAGGGCGAACGGTCTTTAAAAACCACCCTGCGGCAAAGAGAAAAGTTCATAGGCGAGGCGTACGAGATATTGAGAGCGAGTCGTACTAAAGGTACGTCGAGCGAACAAATATTGAGTACAACAAAGCATATGGGCTTTTATCAAAGCCGCAACTAAAGCCACCTCTTTGTAGAATAAGAACCCGTAATCAAACGCCTAATAGATTGCCCAACAATCTGCCTCCCCCAATTAAGCTCCCCGTAGAGGGAAATGAACTTCATCAGGTCGCGTACGGCGCGCAGTTGATCGAGCCTTGAGAGTTTCTTCAGAGCCTTCTTAAAGTCGGCCTCGTGGACGTTAGAGAATATCATCCTGATGGGGTTGTATTGATCCGTTGAGCGCGCGACCTCGCTGGCGACGTGTGTTCTGTATACCTCCTGCACGGGACGCCTTCTCTGCATGGATTCTACTATCGCCTCGCCGGCTATTGCACCGGAGTGAAGCGCACAGCTCATGCCCTCGGCCAGCATATTAAAGAAGCCCGCGGCCTGACCCGTTATGAGTACGTTTTCTTTTCCAAA
>DAOVKH010000181.1 GCA_030631875.1 Deltaproteobacteria bacterium
GAGAGCCTTGAGCGAAGGCATTGCTCCTTTGGCAGTTGGCAATGAAGCGCTAATACTTGGGCTTGATGAGGTGGGCAGACTCTTTGCCTCTAACAGGTATTTTCTGCCGCAAGTAATACTCTCTGCCGATACGGTGAAGAAGGGCTTTAACAGACTCAAGAAAGAGATGCTCGAAGACGACTCGCCAAAGCTCGGCAGAGTTATCTTAGCTACCGTCGAAGGCGACATACACGACATAGGTAAGAACATACTCTGCACACTCTTAGAGAACCACGGCTTTGATGTAATAGACTTAGGCAAGAACGTCTCGGCTGAGACGATAATAGAGACGGTGCGCGAGAAGGAGGTCGACGTAGTCGGCTTGTCGGCTCTAATGACGACGACCGTTATGGGCATGGAGACGGTAATTAATAGCCTCAAGGAAGCGGGCCTTGGTGACGTTAAGACGATAGTCGGCGGAGCGGTCGTAACCGAAGAGTTTGCCGGTAAGATTGGCGCAGACGCATTCGGCGGTGAGGCAACCGAGGCCGTAGATAAGATAAAAGCACTACTCAAAGTGAACGTGAAGAAGTAATAGAAAAATTCCTGATTAGAAAAATCAAAGAAAGAAATCATAATGAAAAAAACAGTAGAGATAACGGCCCTCACCTACGGCGGGCGCGGCCTTGGCCGTATAGACAACAAAGTAGTATTCGTGCCATTTACCGTGCCGGGCGATATATGCGAAGTTGAGATAACGACCGACAAGAAGAACTTCTCCGAAGGTCGGCTTCTAAGTGTAATCACCCCATCCCCCGACAGGGTAGAAGCAAAGTGCCCGGTATTTACCAAGTGCGGCGGATGCCATTGGCAGCACATAAACTATAAGACCCAGCTCGAGTGGAAAGGGCGCATATTCAAAGAGACCTTGGAGCGCGCAGCAGGTATTGAATTGCCTCCGACCGTGGAGGTAGTGGCCTCGAAGAAGGAGTACCGCTACAGAACATCCGTCGGTCTTCACGTCAAAGACGGCTCGTGGGGGTTCTTTGCTCCGGCCTCGCACGACATAGTAGACATAGACGACTGCCCGCTCTTGGACGAACGTCTAAACGAGACCTTGCGTAAGTTAAAGACCATCATATTCCCAAGCTTCATACTCGCCTCTCTCTATAAGGTGGATCTTACAATCGACCTCCTTGAAGAACCAAACGCCAAGGCAGATGACGACAGTGTCGTCGTTGCCGCATTTTATGTAACCGAAAAGATAAAGGGCTTTGATTGGAATGACGCCCTTAAAGACGTTCAGCTAAAAGGCTTTGAGGTTCGCCTTAAGAAGCCTGTTAAAGACCAAATCGTACGCGGCCGAGGTAAGGCCTTCATACGTAGCGGCGATCTGACGGTCGGCTATGAGGTAGACGGATTAAAGCTTAAGGCTTCAAGCTCGACATTTAGGCAAGCAAACCTCTTGCAAAACACAACGCTCGTAGAGAAGGTCATTGAATTCTCAAAGCTTACGGAAGAGAGCGAGGTACTCGACCTCTTCTGCGGTATAGGTAATCTGACACTGCCTCTTGCCAAGCGGTGCAAGTCCGCCCTTGGAGTTGACGCTGATTCCGAGACCATAAAGAATGCCATTGAGAATGCCGAGCGCATAGGCATAGATAACGCGGACTTTCTTGCCGCCGAGGCCACACTTAAAGTTTTGAGAAACTCTGACCCCAAAGGGGTTGAAAAAGAAACTCCCCGTGTGGTAATATTAGACCCTCCACGAACGGGAGCAAAGAATACCGTAGTAGAGATAGCCGCAAGCGATACGAAGGTTGAGCGCATTGTATACGTGTCGTGCGACCCTTCTACCCTCGCGCGCGATATAAAGGTGCTCAAGGAAGCGGGCTACGCCGTAGAGAATGCCGTTTGCATAGATATGTTCGCAGAGACTTACCATATAGAGGCCGTCGTTGGTCTCTCTCTTATTTAAGGGGATGATATGAAAGAACTGCCGGTACTTAAAAAACTCAGAGAAGAATTAAAAGAGATCGAGTACGAACTGCGCGTAGAGGTTCCGAAGGAGCTTCGTACGGCCGCGGCACACGGAGACTTTAAGGAAAACTCCGAGTACGATGCCGCCAAACAACGTCAGGCGTTCCTGCAGGCACGAGTCTCTCAGTATTCGGCTCGCATAAACTCGCTCGCCTCCATTGAACTCGACGATATACCGAGGGGTGTCGTTGGCTTTGGCTCCAAGATATTCTTAGAGGATATCAATACCGGAGACGACGTCACCTATGAACTCGTAACACCGGAAGAGGTAGACCCGAAGGTCGGAAAGATATCCATAGGCTCGCCAATAGGCAAGGCACTCATGGGCAAGGTCGACGGAGACGAGGTCTCGATAAGCCTTCCGAGCGGCCTCAAGGAGTATGAGATAACCGGCCTCAAGACCATACACGAACTCTTTGATAAGGATTGAATATTAAAGGAAGGCAGACTTATGTCCATAAAGAGATTGTCAATATACTTAGCCGTCTTCTTCTTCGCAACCATTAGCGCGACTTCGGCCTTTGCCGAAAGAACACCGTGGGGCTACGGCCCAAGCGACGGCCCTAAAAAATGGGGTTCGCTCACGGAAAAATTCAGTCTTTGCAAGGACGGCAAGATACAATCTCCCATCAATATCAATACCGAACGAGTAAAAGAGTTAAAACTCAAGGAATTGGACTTTGACTACAAGAGCTCCTCTGCCGTGCGCATGATAAATACCGGACATACGGTAAAGATTGTTCACGATGAGCCGAGCTTACTTAAGTATGCCGACGGAAGCGGTGAATCCGACCTCTTTCAGTTTCACTTCCACTCACCGAGCGAGCATACCGTAGATGGAAGACGTTACGATATGGAGATGCACTTAATCCATAAGAACAAGGCCGGGAATATCTCCATAGTAGGTGTCTTTATCAGGGAAGGCGAATACAACCCTGAATTTGACCTTATGTGGGATTTTCTGCCAAAAGAAATCGGCGACGAGGATATATTCCGATCCTATAACCCCGTAAACCTATTGCCCGAAAACAAAGAGTACTATAAATACACGGGTTCAATAACGACTCCGCCGTGCATAGAGAACGTTGCGTGGTTTATATTAAAAGAACCCATTGAGCTCTCTGCCGAGCAGATAGAGACATTCCGCGCGGTACACGACCATAACGTCAGGCCTCTTCAGCCGCTCAATAACCGTACCGTGCGCTCAACCGGCATCTTCATAGACGACGAAGATATTGATGGCTCAGGCAACGCTCAAGTTGACGATCCCTTTGAAGACACCTTTGATGAAAACTTTGAAAATACATTTGAGGATGATCTAATTGAGGACGACTCATTTGAAGATACCTTAGAAGATACGCAAGACTACGAGTAAGAACCTCCGTTAAAAACAACGGAGATAGCTTTACAGATGTATAATGAAACCCCTGTCGGCCTACCTGCTTGACGGGGGTTTAAATATATTAGACGATTAAACTGAAAGGGCTTTACCGACGATGGATTATCCAGACTATAAAGCTACGTTAAACCTGCCTAATACAGATTTTCAGATGAAGGCAGAGCTCTCCAAGCGAGAGCCTGAGATACTTAAGGGCTGGGAGGAGACCA